>QEUZ01000041.1 GCA_003577355.1 Chloroflexota bacterium
GCGGCGCCGATTGGTGTCAGCAGCGCATTCGCCGCCTCTGGAATCAAGAGCCGCTGGCCCTGTTGGAATCAGAGAGCGCCAAACAGCAGAAGTTAACGCTGCCGCCCGCTGAGCGCACCTTGGTCGAGGATCTGCGTCTCACCCAGGCATATGGCGTGGCGCTGGCGCACTATGCCTTCTGGCGCCATCCGCCCGGCAGCGTCGATTGGATTGCCACCGGCGCTGTCGCCAGAAGAACGAGCGACGTTGTTGAGCGCGTTGTATACCGAGCTAGCTGCCGGCAGCAGCACCGATTTCGCCATGGCCGTCGCCCGCAGAGCTGTTGCGCGCGCCCACACCGCAACCGAACTCGACTGGGCCTTACCAGTTCTGATCACCCGCGGTGAACCGGAGCAAGTTGTCTTGCCACCGCGCACCGTTGCCGGGGCAGTCGGTCGCCGCGCAAAGGACGAAACGGTCGGCTGGGTCAAGTCCACCCTGTCAGGAGCGGTCAGTTCGGTTGTCCTGTTCCTGGTGGGTCTGACCCTGTTTCGCTTGGGGATGTCCGGTTCACCGAGCCTCTCATTCAGTATCGTCTCGCCGTTCGCGCTCTACGCCAGCTTCAAGGCATTGGTCCTGGAGCTATCCACCTTCCGAGAGTACTTTTTGCTCGGGGCGGCGTTCGCCTTCCTGCTGCTCACCGCCGCCTCATTTCTGCTCTGGCGGCGCAGGCAGCGCCTCGCGCACGTCGCAGCAGGTCACGACCGCCTGTTCTTCGACATCCTTACACCGGTGTCCGGGCTGCGTAGCGTGTCGTTCTTCGGTATGGCGACGTTGACGCTCCTCGGAGCCTTCGTCTACCAGCAGTACCTGTGGAATGTTCTGCTGCCGATCGACGACGATGCATTAGGGATCGCGATCACCCGCGACGCCGCTGCCGCAACCTTCAGCGCCGAGCTGGCAGACTCGCTCTTCGCTGGCGGTCAAACCCGCGATGTTGTGATCCGCGAACTGCCGGTCAAGTTCGACGCGCGAGACACCGACAAGGCCCGCTCGCTCGGCAAACGCATCGGAGCCGAAGCGGTCGTGATCTACCGCTCCGAAGAATCGCCCGAAACGGGGCGAGACGAATATGTCGCCTATGTCGTCTTCACCGACCCGACGGTCGGGTTCTCGGTCGCAAGCGCCGGCAACCCTGTCGGGACCGGGCCGGATGCCGGCTCGCGCTCCGGCGCCGTGGTGGATGTGCGCGACGGGGTCGCCATCCCGGTCCTGCGCACCGAGCAAATGACCGAGCTCGTCGATGCTGCCGCTGGGATCATCGCCTACCAGGAAAGCAATTTTCGCGACGCCATTACTCACCTGCGTCGCGTCCCACTGGACGACGACCCGAACACCGGCATCGTCGCATACTACCTCGCGCGCGCGCTGGCGCTGGATGGTCAGGTTGAGCAGGCGACGCCGCTGCTCGACCGCTCAATCGCCTTCTACGAGGAGCGTAGCGCTGCCCCGGGCGGACTTGGACCACAGGACATGCTCATCCTGGTCGAGGTCTACATGCAGCGCGGCCGAGCCGAGCGGTTCGACAACAACTGGGATGGAGCGCTCACCTGGTTCCACAAGGGCGTCAGTCTGCGCGAAGCGCTCCTGGCGCGCGCTGATGACCTCGAGCATCCGGCTGATGTCCCCGCAGTATTCGCGCGCCTGTATGCCGAGCTAGCGGATGTCTACCGTATCAAAGGAGATAGCGAACAGCACCGTTTCTGGAGCGTGCGGGCAGGCCAGGAGGCCGACGCCATCAGAGCAGCGGCCGCTAGCGACGAGGACACCGCCGCGCTGAACCAGGAGGCGACCGCGCGCTTCGTGGCCGGTGACTGCGTCAATGCCCTCGCGGTTGCGGAGCTGGCGATCAAGGCTGACCCAAAGGGGATCGACCCGTACATCGCTGCATCGACGATCGCCATGTTCCAGGGTCGCGACGACCTGGCCGTCTCCTACATCGAGCAGTTGTTCATCGAACGGCCCGAGGAACCACGCGCCTACCAACAGCTGACCTACTACTACTGGCTGCGCGTCATCGCCAAGGATGGCTACTTCGAGCCAGCCTACCTGGACGACGCAGAGTCATTCTATCGCGAGATCCTCGCGACCGACCCAACCAACCCGGTCGCCCTGCGATTGCTGGCGAATGCATCCGAATGGCGAGCCGACAGCGAAATGACCGATCTCAGCGCGTTGCTGTCCGGCGACACGTTGAGCTACGCCAAGAGCCAAGAGCTGTGGCGGAACGACCCGGAGCGCTTCGCGGCGGCCCTCAGCGCCACAGCCAGTGCCATCGACCAACGACGTACGATTGCCACCGAGCTTGCTCCCGGCGTTGTCAACGACGAATTGGCGCTGGCGCAGGCGTACTTCAACCGGCAGCGGTTAGTGTATGGATCGTTGGTTGGGCGATACGGGCTCCCAATGGACGACGCGATGCAAGCCGACGGCGCACAGCTCCTCGCAGATGCACAGCAGATCCGCACCTGGACGGCACGTGCGATCGCCGGCGGCGAAGGAGTCACCCGGCTACAGCAGTTGCAAGGCTGGTCCCTCTTCCTCAAGTCAATCGACCGAGAGTGGGGCTGGTACGCCTTCTTCCTTCAGGATAGTGCGACCGCCACAACGTTGCAGGCTGAGTACGAAGCGGCCTTCGCCTCGGCCAAGGCGCTTGCCGATTCTGAACCGCTCACAACGCCGGATGAGCTGGCGGTTGGCGCACAGATCTACATCACTGGCGCGTTCGTGGCCTATGCATTCGAGAACGACGACGCGAAGTACCAGGAATATCAGAACATCGCTCGCAACTATTCCGCCAAAGAGCTTGAAGAGCGCGCAGCTTCAGTCGCAACGGTCGACACGATCTGCGGCGAGGAGCGCGAACGTTTGGCGGGAAATGCCGCAGAAGAGGACAATGACCTCGCCGGAGCCGCTGCACACTATGAGGCAGCTCTGGCGCTCAACCCCACCCATCTGCCGTCGCTCATCGATGCCGCTGCACTCGCCGGGCGACAAGGCAACTACGCTCAAGCTGCGACGTACGCGCAACGAGCCGCTGACATTGTCCCACAGCGCACTGAACCCTGGAGCCGCCTCGCACTGGCGACGATGGCGCTCGGCGACACTGACCGCTCCGACGCAGCCTGGTCCCAGTTGCTGGCGCTCAGCAGCGACCAACCGCCTCAGGAGCGTATGCACACCTTACAGGACGTGGTTAGCGGGCTGAGGGCACTGCTCCGTGAACAGCCAGCGCTCGCACCGGCCATCGCCGCTCGCCTCACCCTGCTGGCTGACGCCGCGGAGCAACTGGAGCCGGTTGCCGGCACGACCTACCAGCTTCCGGCTCTCTACGCCAATATTGCCCAGGTGGCGCTGTGGGCCGATGAGCCAGCGCTCGCCGAACCATGGCTGGACCAGGCGTTGACGCTCGACCCACACCAGCCGCTCGCGCACACCTGGCGCGCCATTGCTGCGCTTGTCCAGGGACACAGCGCGACGACAGAGATCGAAGCAGCCATCGCCGACACGCGTGACCCGCTGTGGGACACTAGCTCGTCCGTGAATGCGAACCTGTTGCTCGGTATGATGACCAGCGAGGTGAACCAGTATGTCGACAGGTTCCCTGAACGCGCCGGGCTCGTAACACCGTTGCAGGATGCGATCGCCGCAGAGCAGGCGGCGATAGCCGCTGCCGGTAGCTCGTAGCCCGCACCAGGTGAAACGAGGCGCCATGGGTACGGTTGTCGGGGTCTCCAGCAGCTCCAGCCACACGTTCTCGAAGCACGCTCGGCCGCAGATTCAATTGCTGCGGGGGCTGGGTGTCGATGGAGATGCGCATTTGGGCGAAACGGTGAAACACAGGTCACGGGTCGCGCGCGACCCGCACCAGCCGAACCTGCGCCAGGTGCACCTGATCCACAGTGAGCTGCACGATGAGCTCCGTCCACGCGGGTACGACATTGCCCCAGGCGCAATGGGAGAGAACATCACCACACGTGGCGTCGATCTGTTGGGGTTACCGGCTGGCACGCGCTTGCACATCGGCCCAACAGCCGTGGTGGAGATCACCGGGCTACGCAACCCTTGTGCGCAGTTGGAGCAGCTCGGCAACGGGCTCATGGCCGCAACCCTGGACCGCGACCCGCAGGGCAACCTCGTGCGCAAGGCAGGGGTCATGGGCATCGTGATCGAGAGCGGTGCGGTGCGGCCTGGCGACGAGATCCGCGTCGAGCTGCCGGAACAGCCGCACCGCGCACTGGAACCTGTCTAACGATTACGGGGTAAAGAACCGATAGTAATCCGCGCCAGAAAACTGCGCGCGCAATGCTCGCCCTTCTACGACCGTGTCAAAGCGCAAGCGCTCGGCCGAACGTGGGTCCGCTCCGATCCTGAAGGTCGCATCGGCCAATGGCGTGAGCGGCTCTTCCTCACCGGAGCTGTGCAGCAGCGCCAGTTGGCCCTTGCGTAGCACGACCCGGAAGTTGGTCATCCACGGGTTGTGGCTACGGTAGTGGCCGGGGTAGGCAGCCCAGGCAGCCGGCACATCGAAGCGCGTCGGCCCAACATACCGCTCGTTGACGAACCAGGCAGGCCCGTGGAACACCTCGACAACCGTGTCGTCGAGGCGACCGAAGCGCAACAGAAACGTTGCGAAGTCCGGATGGCGCACGAAGAACGTGTCGTTCGCGCGGTTGTCCAGCACAACTCGCGACCCTGCATATTCCAGGTAGAGGCGCTCCCCCTCGGCGACGAAAGACATCGCCCCATCCGGCGAGCGGTAGACCCCAGCGTATTCTCCCGCGTTCGGTACATGCAGAGGGTCCGCTACCTCGGGGTCTGGCAACGGTTCACCACGCTGGGCAGCGCGCAGCAGCCGCAACGCATACTGCGTGAACTGCGCTGCCGAACCGGGACTGTTAATCATCGCAACTGCCCCAAGGCCGCTTACCATATCCCCAACCAGTGAGGCGTAGTAGCCGACCATCCCCCCGCCATGACCGATGTGCGGCAGGTCATCCTCCGTGAATGTCGTCAGCCCATACCCGTAGGCGGCGTCACCATCTCGCTCCGGTATAGCGATAACTGGCCGGGTCATCAACGCAAAGCTCTCCGGCGAGATCAACCGCCCTTCCGGCCAGCTGCCTCCATTCAGGAACATGCGCAGAAAAGTCGCCAGGTCGCCTGGGGTCGAGGCGATGCAGCCATCGCCGGTATCAGTTTCCAGCCAGGTAGCCGGAGCGAGCGGATAGCGCGGATGACCAGGCCGGTCGTCGTACCACCACTGGTAACCCAGCGCCATGACTGTGCGCGTATTGTGGGTAATCGCGGGGTCGGTCTTCATCATGCCAAGTGGCGCAAGGATGCGCTCGTAGATGATCGCCGCATACGGCTTATCAAGCATGTACTCCAACGCCAGGCCGAGGGCCTTGTAGCCGAGGTTTGAATACGCGAAGTACGTTCCGGGTGGACTGCCAGTTTCCGTCTCACGTAACGCCCAGATCTCGTAGCGCTGGTCTGGGGTGAAATCGGTGCCGTTGATGATCCCGGCAGTGTGGCTCAACAGGTGGTGGGGTGTGATTGGCCCGTACTCGCTCTGCACGGCGAACCAGGGGAGATACTCAGTGAATGGAGCATGCAAGTCGACGCGCCCCTCCTCGCGCAGTTGCATCCAGACGAGCGCTGTGAACGATTTGCCGATCGACCCAAACTCAAACACATGGTCTGGCGTGACCGGTGTGCGCGCCGAAACGTCGGCGAAGCCCCAACCACCCGCGTAGAGCGTCGTATCGCGATCGGTCAATGCCATCGCCAACCCAGCGATCCCATCAGCCGCGATCCGTTCGCGTGCGAAGGCATCGAGTCGCTCGATGACCTGCTCAACCCCCTGCATAATGGTCCCTTCAGTTCACCCTCTTCGCGCGCCGGAGGATAACACTGTCCCCAACTCGCGTGCTGTCAACGAACGACCTTTGGGCTGGCACGTTCCAGTACCTTTGGGTCAGCAGGGTGCAGCGGTTCGCTACGTACTGTTGGATCCGGTATCTCTTGCTGGTGTGGGGGGTAGAGATAGGCAGGCTCGATGGTAGTGCAGTCGGTTCGCGATGCACTGGTCGCTCCAACCAAACCACAGCCCCGCCACGAGCGTGACCATGGCAGCGACCTGCGTTATCCCACCATGCCACACGACGAAGTCGACAACCACTACCGCACATTCGTCGAACGATTACCGGTCGTCGCGTATATTGCGGACGTACGAGATACGTTCGAGCCGATCTACATCGGCTCACGCATATCGGAGTTGACCGGATACCCGTGCGACGCCCTAGCCGCTGGGCGGGTCAACCGGCTCGCTCTCGTGCACCCGGACGACCGGGAGCGTGTACGCGCCAACGACGCCAGCGCAATGGCGCTGCAGGAAGCGTTCGCAATCGAGTACCGCATTGTCCGTCGCGATGGCACGCTGCGCTGGGTGCTAGACCAGGCCAGCATTGTCTCCGGCAACGCCAGCGGACAGCACTACTGGCATGGCTACCTACAGGACATCACCGAGCGAAAAGCCGCCGAGGATCGTCTGCGCGAGGCTGAATTTAAGCATCGCTCACTTGTCGAAGCGAACCCCGCCGTCATCTACAGCGAACCGTACCCATGTGACCATAGCAAGCTCTTCCTCGGGCCACGCATCGTTGAGTTGTGCGGCTTCACCCGCGAAGAGTGGCTCGCGCGAGAGACGATGTGGGAGGACTTGCTCCACCCAGATGACCGTGCCTGGGCGATTGCCGCAAACGACCACTCCAACGCGACCGGTGAGCCATTCCGGGCAGAATACCGCTGGATCCATCGCGACGGCCGAGTTGTCTGGATCCATGATGAGTGCGTCCTGGTGCGCGCCGACGACGGCGGCCCGATGTTCTGGCAAGGGGTCTTCGTCGATATCACCGAACGCAAGCGCATGGAAGAGGAGCTCCGCGAGGCGGAACAGCGCTACCGGCTATTGGTCGAGCAGATCCCCGCTATCGTCTACACCGAGGCAGTCGATGCTGGTTCACCGCTGGTCTATATCAGCCGCCAGGTGGAAGCGCTGCTCGGTTACCCACCCGAACTTTGGCTGAGCAGACCGGGGATGTGGCGATCCGTCATGCACCCAGATGACCGCGAACGAATCTTCGCCGAACGCGAGCGCGCCTACGCCATGCAGCAACCGTATGCAATGGAGTATCGGCTGTTCGCGGCTGATGGACGAATCGTCTGGATCCACGACGAAGCGCTGCTCGTGCGCGATGGCGCCGATATCCCACGCTTTTGGCAAGGTATTGCCGTCGATATCACTCCCAGTAAGCGGCTCGAAGAAGAGCTCGCCTGGCGCGCGTTTCACGACCCGCTCACTGGCTTGCCGAACCGCGCGCTCTTTCTCGATCGCTTGCGCCAAGCGTGTTCGCGGGCGACCGCTCCGCACCGTCGGGTCGCGCTGATCTTCTTCGACCTCGATAACCTGAAGGTCATCAACGACAGTTTGGGGCATGCTGCCGGAGATAGCCTGTTGCGTCTGGTTGCAGAGCGGCTGCTCGTGCACATTCACCCGCCAGCAACGTTGGCTCGCCTCGGCGGCGACGAGTTTACCGTCCTACTGGAAGATGTTGACGCGGCAGAGGACGCCCTCCGGTTAGCGTGGGCCATTGAACAAGCGCTGACAGCGCCGTTTTCGATCGCAGGGCGGGAGATGTTCGTCTCCGCGAGCCTCGGGATTGCCCTGAGCACGCCCAATATGGCGCACCCGGACGACTTGCTGCGCGACGCCGATATGGCCATGTACCGCGCCAAGTCGAGCGGCAAAGCACGCTGCGAGGTGTTCGACCCCAGCATGAACGCGCAGGCAGTGCGCCGCCTGGAGCTGGAAAACGACCTGCGCCGGGCGTTGGAGCGCGATGAGCTCTTCATCGTCTACCAGCCGAAGGTTGATCTGTCCACTGGGCGGACGATTGCTCAGGAAGCGTTAGTGCGCTGGCGGCACCCCCAGCGCGGGCTGTTGATGCCTGGCGAGTTCATCCCAATCGCCGAGGAGACTGGTCTGATCGTCCCAATCGGGCACTGGATGCTCCGCGAGGTGTGTCGCCAAGCGCGGAGGTGGACGGGCCACCCTGGACAGGCGCACCTGGTTACAAGCGTCAATCTTTCTGGCCGGCAGTTCCAGCACCCGTATCTCGCCGAGGCGGTACTGACAGCGCTTGACACGGCCGGACTCGATCCGGCGCGGCTGGCGTTGGAGGTGACGGAAAGCGTCGTCATGGATGATGTCACGGCTGCAGTCGAAACGTTGCGCAGGTTGAAGCAGCTTGGGATACACATCGGGATCGACGATTTCGGTACCGGCTATTCGTCTCTGGCCTACTTGCGCCGCTTCCCTGTCGATTTCCTCAAAATCGACAAGTCGTTTGTGGCAGAGCTGGAGTCGGACACCGAAGCGGCAGTCATCGTCTCTGCGATGATCGGGCTCGCACATGCGCTTGGTCTGCGTGTCGTTGCAGAGGGGATTGAGACGCCAGCACAACTCGGTCAATTGCGGGAGCTCGGCTGTGACTACGGCCAGGGCTACTACTTCTCGCGTCCAGTTCGGCCGGAAGCCGTGCAACCACATTACGCCTCCTCACTCGCTGTTGCCTAGTTGAGAACTTGCCCAAGTAGCGAGTAGCCCGGGCAACATGCTCGTGCTGTTGCGACTCGTTTCTGAGATGACCCATCCCGTCCGGCACAAGAGCATGAGGAACCTGGCTCCCATTTTCCGACTATCCAGAAAGAGCAGGCGCTGACACTGGTAGTACGTGTCCAGTATCGTATCCCTGACATGCACTGCCTGCAGTGGAAGCAAGCGAAAGAGCTGGCGCACTACTGGACAACGGCTTGCCGAGCGGCACTGTCACCTTCTTGTTCACCGATATCGAGGGCAGTACCCGTCGTTGGGAGACGGACGAAGCCGCGATGTGGGCCGATGTACGCCTGCACAACGAGGTGCTGCACGGCGCGATCCGCGCCAACCATGGCCATCCGTTCAAGATGATCGGCGATGCCGTTCAGGCCGCCTTTGCCGACCCAAACGATGCGCTGCGGGCCGTCATCACTGCGCAACGCAACCTCGCCAGGCAAACCTGGACTGGCGGCAGCGTCCTGCGTGTGCGCATGGCACTGCATACTGGCGAGGCCGAACCGCGCGACGGCGACTACCTCGCCCCCTGCCTGAACCGGCTGGCACGTTTGATGTCGGCCGGTTTCGGCGGTCAGGTACTCTTGTCCAGCGTCACTGCCGAGCTGGTGCGGGCTACGCTGCCGGAGGGCATCAGCCTGCGCGACCTCGGACGGCACCGCCTCAAGGATCTCAACCAACCGGAGCAGATCTTTCAAGTCGTCGGCCCGGGTCTGTTGGATGACTTCCCAGCACTCAAGACCCTGGACAGCCGGCCCCATAACCTGCCATTGCAACCGACATCGTTGATTGGCCGCGACGACGATGTCGCGCTCGTGCGCGAACTCCTAACGCGCGCTGACTCCCGCGTCGTGACGCTGACCGGCCCCGGTGGCGCTGGCAAAACACGCCTCGGTCTGCAGGTGGGCGCCGACGCGTTGGACGACTACAGCGATGGCGTCTACTTCGTCCCGCTGGCGGCAGTGCGCGACCCAAAGCTCGTGCTGAGTGCCATTGCAACCGCACTGCGGGTCCAGGAAACCGGCGGCACGCCGGTCGGGCAATTGCTGGCCGAAGCGCTCCACGACAAGCAGTTGCTCCTGATCCTGGATAACCTCGAACAAGTCGTCGAGGCAGCGGCCGAGATCGGCGACCTGCTGCGCCACTGCACGCGCTGCAAGGTGCTTGCGACCAGTCGCATCCGGCTCGGCCTGTATGGCGAGCGGGAATACCCGGTGCCGCCGCTCGACCTGCCCGACCCGAACGCCCTGCCAGCGTTGGACGTGCTCGCCGAGAACCAGTCGGTGCGGCTGTTCGTCGACCGAGCCGAAGCAGTCAAACCCGGCTTCACGCTCGACGCCGGCAACGCTCAGGCCATCGCCAACATCTGCGTGCGCCTCGATGGGCTACCGCTCGCCATCGAGCTGGCTGCCGCACGGATACGCCTGCTGACCCCCAGGGCGATGCTCGACCGCATGGAGAAGCGTCTGCCGCTACTCACCGGCGGGGCACGCGATATGCCGGCGAGGCACCAGACGCTGCGTAACACAATCGCCTGGAGCTTCGAGCTCCTCACGCCCGATGAGCAACGCTTGTACCGACGGTTGGCTATCTTCGCCGGTGGCTGGACGTTTGACGCGGCTGAAGCGGTGGTCGATGTGGCCAGCTTTGACGACCCCGTTGCTGGAGTGTTGGATGGCCTTTCCGCACTCGTCGACCACAATCTCGTTCGTCAGGCGGAGCAACCCGACGGCATGCCGCGCTTCGACATGTTCCAGACGATCCGCGAGTTTGGCCTGGAACAGCTCCAGCAAGCAGGGGAGCTGGAGTCCGTCGCGCGCCGGCACGCTGAGTACTACGCGGGACTGGCCGAGGGGTTCGAACCCGTCGTTTTTGGGCCTGAGCAGGTTGCGTGGCTCGACCGGCTCGATGTCGAGCTCGATAACCTCCGAGCGGCAATGACCTGGGCAGGAGCTGCTGGCCAGTCGGAGCTGTTGCTCCAGCTTGCCGGGGCATTGCGGCGCTATTGGGAGATTCGCGGCCACCTGTCCGAAGGGCAGCACTGGCTACGCACCGCATTGGCCGCGCACTCCGGCCTCAGCGCCTGGCGCGCACGGGCACTAGACGCCTCCGGCAACTTGGCAGTCTTCCAGGGCGAACTGGAGATCGCCACAAGGCAGTACCAGGAGAGCCTGACGATCTCCGAGCAGCTTGGCGATGACAACGCAACCGCGGAGACGACCCACAATCTCGCGACTGTCGCGATGTACCGCGGCGACTTCGAGCAAGCGATCGCGCGCTACACTGCGAGCCTGGAGGCGTTCCGGGCGCTCGGCAACCGTCGCTGGGAAGCGAACGTCCTGGGCAGTTTGGGGGTCGCCTACGGCGCGTCCGGAATCTTGGACCGAGCCGAAGAGCTATTGCGCGCGAGCCTGGCACTGCAACGCGCCCTCAACCACCCCTACGGGGTCGCGCTGGCTCTCGGAAACCTGGCGACCGTCGCAGCCGAACATGGCGACTACGCCGGAGCAATCCGCCTGCTCCGCGAGTGCCTGCAGGTCGAACGCGACCTGGGCAGCGCAACTGGCATGGTCGATTCGATCGGCGGTTTGGCAGATTTGCTGGCCCTCATCGGCGAACACCACACCGCCGCAATCCTCTACGGCTTCGAAGACGCCCAACGCGAGGCCATGCACATGCCGACGTCCTCACTGAACCGGGAGCTCCGTGAACGGTCGCTGGATATCGTTCGCAACGCCCTCAGCCACGAGGAATTCGTCCGGCAAACGCAAACCGGCCAGGGGCTGAACCTGGCCGGCGCGGTAGCACTTGCAATGGACGAGGCCGACTGAGAGAGCAGGTGGCGGTACGACCCGTGTTACCGGCAGTTCGTGGGTACGAGCGTGTCTCCGCCAAAGAACGGGCCGTTCGTCGTTTGAGCAGACAGGAAGCCAGCAGTGTCGCCACAACGCAGCTTAAGCGAGGAGATGGTGAACTTGAACACCAGGTCAACATCACCATCGCGATCGGCGTCCTTGAACACCCAAGTCGTCGGCTTCGCCTCGTAGCCGGTCCTGCCAAAGCGCACCGACGAGCGGTCGATCGTCGCCGGATTGAAATCGGGAGTCTTCAGCACCGCAACTTCGAGGGGGCTCTTCGTGCGGAAGTCGACGCGGTTACTGGTGACGCCCGGTCGAATGTCGATCGTGAAAACGCTGCAATCCCCCACGGTTTCGATCGGCGAGATCTCATTGGAAGAGAAATCGGCGAACGTCAGCAGGACTTCGCTGCCCGGCGCGAGCGGCTGCTTCCACTTGACAATCGACATGCCCTGGTAGACCAGGAACGAGTCGTCGACGCCATCCGGCGGGTCATCGGTATCGATTCCCCACGGGCTACCAGCAAACTTGTACGTCGAGAACGCGTGGTTGGCGATGATCGTCTCCTTGGCCGGGTAGACATACCCACCATTGATGATGTCTTCCTCCGGTACAGGGAACGCCGCTTTGAACGTCGCCGGACGTACAGCCGGGTATCCCGAATAGTCGGCGAACTCGCTGTAGAACTCGCCGCTAAACGCAAAAATGATCCCGTCTCGGCACACCGCAACTGGGTCAACGGCATGGTCGGCGATTACCTTCCAGCGCGCTTGAGCGCCACCGACCATCCCGAACAGGCTACCGAGCAGCACAACAACAATTACCGCAGCGCGCGGCTGCATCATGCTTCTCACCTGACCTCCAAAACGAAGTACAGGAAATACCATCAAGCGACGACGTTGCCATCGTACTACGTCCAGTGGGTAAAGTCAGCCACAACCCAACGCTGAATCGTTTCGCACGGACCCATGTAACCACGAGTGTTGCTCCAGGAACCCAGATTCGTCGTGTGCAAACCGAATCATCCACCGTGACAACTCGACAGCCGAATCGAGCGGAGCGTCGCGGCGCCTGCCTCGACCTGTTCCTTCCAATACATTCGCCGCCGATTCCCACCCTGTCGTGCGACCATTGGCGATAATCGCAACGTTGAAGCCGCCGAAATCGCGCGTATGAGCCGGGAGCAATATCGGTGCAAGAGACCTGGGATGTAGTTGTCGTTGGCTGCGGTGGCATCGGGAGCGCCGCTGCCTACTGGCTGGCGCAAGCGCCCGGCGTGCGAGTACTTGTGCTGGAGCGCCACCGCATCGGCCATCCGCACGGCGCCTCGGACGACCACTCCCGTATCGTGCGTCTCTCCTACCACGCGCCGGAGTACATCGCGCTCGCCCAAGCGGCGTACGATGCGTTTGCGGCGCTGGAGGAGGATTCCGGACTAACGCTCGTCGTGAAGACCGGCGGCCTCGACCTGGAGTGGATCGGCACCGAGGGCCGGCGCGATGTCAGCCGTTGCGCCGCTTCTCTTCAGGCTGCAGGCATCCCCTATGAGCTGTTGGACGCAGATGACGTCATGCGGCGCTGGCCACAATGGCGCCTTCTCGACGGTATGCGGGCACTCTACCAGGCAGATAGCGGCTTGGTAGATGCTCGGAAAGCGGTCGCAGCACACGTTGCTCTCGCCCGCCTGCGTGGCGTCACGGTTCGAGAAGGCTCGCCAGTGCTGTCCATCCGCATGGATGGAGGCGGCTATCGGGTCGAAACTGCCGACGACGTCTACCTCGCCGCGCGAGTCATCGTCGCGGCTGACGCCTGGACCAACCAGGTGCTGGCTGGGCTGGACGTCACCTGGCCACTGGCGGTCACGCAAGAACAGGTCACCTGGTTCGCGACCCCGCACATCCGCGCCTTCGCACCGGAGCGCTTCCCAGTCTGGATCTGGCGTGGCAACCGCGAGTTCTATGGTTTCCCGGTCTACGGCGAAGTGGCGACCAAAGCCGGAGAAGATGTCGGCGGCGACGAGATCGACATCACGACACGCGACTATCAGCCGAACATGGCAACCCACACGCGCTTGCTCGACTTCCTCAGCACCTACCTGCCGGACTCGCTCGGCCCAGAGCTGGGCACCAAGACGTGTATTTACACGATGCCGCCGGACCGCGCGTTCATCCTCGACCGTTTGCCCCAGCACCCAGGCGTGGCGGTGGCAGTTGGGGCCGGGCACGCCTTCAAATTCTCCGGGTTGTTCGGGCGCATCCTCAGTGACCTTGTTCTCGATGGCACGACCCCGTACCCAATCGACGCGTTCCGCTGCGAGCGCCCCGCGCTGACCGACCCGACGTTCGTCCCCACCTGGCGGCACCAGGCAGCCGAAGGGCGGAGTGGCGCCCCAGACTAGCGCCCGCGGCGTCATGCTGTTCGTCGCGCGCTGACCGATGGCAATTGGACCTTGAGCAACCACCTCACCACGCCGTATTCTGCTGACGTTCCGCTCGCCGGGATACGGACGGCGGGCGTCGAACGCCTGAAGCAGGGAGGGACCGATGTCGACCATCCAGACCGCCAGCAGCTTTGCGAGGGCAATGCAGGATGTCGAAGCTCGCTACAGCGCCGCCAACCCCAAGAGCGGGGCACGGTACCGCGAAGCCTGCGAGGTCATGCCGGGTGGGAACACCCGCATCGCGATCTACTACTCCCCGTTCCCGCTCACGATTGCCCGCGGTGAAGGGGCGTACCTCTGGGATATCGACGGCCACCGCTACACCGATTTCATGAACGATATGAGCGCTGGGTTGTTCGGCCACTCCAACCCGGTGATTGCCGCAGCGGTCCGCACCGCCGTCGACGATGGCCTGACCCTCGGCGCGCCAAACCAGTACGATGTCGAGCTCGCCGGGGTGCTGGCTGAACGGTTCCCCTCGATCGAACTCGTGCGCTTCTGCAACTCCGGCACCGAGGCCAACCTGTTCGCCCTGGCGCTGGCGCGCGCCGTCACCGGGCGGCAAAAGGTGCTTGGGTTTCGGGGCGGCTATCACGGCGGGGTCTTCGCCGACCCCGGCAGCGCATTCGCCCTCAACGCCCCGCTGCTGGTCGGCGCACCCTACAACGACATCGAAGGCACGCTGGAGGTGATCGAGCGGGAAGCGCACGACCTGGCGGCGATCGTCGTTGAACCGATGATGGGTTCCGCTGGCTGCATTCCCGCCAAACCGGAGTTCCTCCAGGCCTTGCGCGACGCCTCGCGCAAGCACGACATCATCCTCGTGTTCGACGAAGTGATGACCTCTCGCCTCTCGCCCGGCGGCCTGCAGGCGGCATTGGGCATCGTCCCGGACATGACGACGATGGGCAAGTACATTGGCGGTGGGCTGACGTTCGGCGCGTTCGGCGGCCGTCACGACCTGATGGAACGCCTCGACCCACGGCGTTCCGACATGCTCAGCCTGGGCGGCACATTCAACAACAGCGTGACGACGATGGCCGCCGGGCTGGCCGCGATGACCCAGGTGCTCACACCGGAAGCGAACCGCACACTGAACCGGCGTGGCGACGACCTGCGCCGCAGAATGAACGCTGCCGGAGCGCAACGCGGGTTGCCGGTACAGGTGACCGGCGTTGGGTCGCTGATGAATGTCCACTTCCAGCACAGCCCGATTGAAGCGCCGAGCGATGTCGTGCCCGGCAACAAGCGCATCGTCGACCTGCTACATCTGGAGCTGCTGCTCGAAGGCCAGTACATCGCGCGGCGCGGCTACATATCACTATCTCTGGCGCTTACCTCCGCCGATGTCGATGGATTTGTCGCCGCCTTCGAGCGCTTCCTGGACCGGCACAGCGCAGTCATTCAGGATGTGGTTGGGCCAGACGGCGCGTGACACGATGACAGCATGCTGATTGGACGGGCGGCCGAAACGACGATCGCCGACATCCTCGATGCCCGCGGAAGCCGCGGCGTAATCTTCACTAACGAACTTCGGCCGGTGCCGCGCTGCTCCGGCCGAAGTTCGTTACAATCCCGCCATGAGCAGCGCGAACGACTTCCAACTGTACGATCTGCGGGTGACTGTCGTTGCGATCGAAGGTCGCTCGGTTTGCGGGCTGGAAGTTGGCGACTACTTCGAGCTGACCGAATCGAGCAGGGTGCGTATCCCCGCCGGCAAGCACTTCTGCCTGTACGCGCTGCAGGCAGTGACGCCCCTGCTCCCGGCCAAGCAACGCCTCCTCGAAGCGGCTGACTGGTTGGAACAGGATAACCTGGTGGCCTGCCCGGACCCCGACGAACGCCTGATCATGAAGATCGAGCGCATCGCGCGCCGCACGCTCCACACCAATGACCTGACGTGAGCGCTAGCCACCCTCGTTCGCTCAGCATCGCCTTGCAGTCGGACAAGCATCCGCGGGTGTACCCAGCGCTCGCGCGACTGGTCGAGGCGCTCGGGTTCTCTGCGCTGTCCATCTACAACGACCTCTGGTATCAGCCGCCACTGACGCCGCTGGTCCTGGCCGCGCAAGCCACCAGCCGTATCCGGCTCGGCGTCGCGTCGTACAACCCCTGGTTGCTGCATCCAGTCGAGCTAGCTGGGCAGATCGCACAGTTGGACCTGATCAGCGACGGCCGCGCCTACTGGGGCCTTTCGCGGGGCGCCTGGCTGGACGAGATCGGCGTAGACCAGCAGCAGCCACTCCGACGGCTGCGCGAAACAATCGACATGGTCGAACACCTGCTGGCTGGGAAGCACGCGACCTATCGTGGCACTGCGGCCCGTTTGGAAGCAAACCACGCACTGCGGTTTCAGGTTCAGCGGCAGAACGTGCCGCTACTCATCGGCAGCTGGGGGAGGCGCACGCTGGCGCTGGCCGGAGAGCGTGCCCATGAGGTGAAGATAGGTGGTTCAACGAACCCAGACATCGTGCCACTCATCGCTGGTTGGGTCGCCGAAGGGGCTACGCACGCCGGTCGAGAACCAGCAGAGATCGGCATTTGCCTGGGCGCAGT
>QEUZ01000478.1 GCA_003577355.1 Chloroflexota bacterium
CTTCCAGCATTGCCGAGGCCGGGTCCCCACGGTAGTCGGACGACATCTTGTCGATCTCGTCCAGCAGGATCACTGGGTTCAGGGTACCAGCGGTCTTCATTGCCCCGATGATCCGCCCCGGGAACGCGCCAATGTAGGTGCGCCGGTGGCCGCGGATCTCAGCTTCATCGCGCACGCCGCCCAGGCTCACCCGCACAAACTTGCGGCCCATGGCGCTGGCGATCGACTGCCCCAGGCTCGTCTTACCAACCCCAGGTGGGCCAACAAGGCAGAGGATCGCCGCGCCCATCGTGCCGGATTGGTCGGCGGTGAGCTTGCGCACCGCCAGGAACTCGATGATGCGCTCCTTCACCGCCTCAAGGCCGTAGTGGTCGGCATTGAGGATCGCCTCGGCGCGGTCGAGGTCAAGCACATCGTCGCTCTGCTCGGTCCAGGGGAGTGCCAGCGCAATGTCGATGTAGTTCCGCACGACGGTCGCTTCGGCGGAAACGCTCGGCATCCGCTCCAGGCGCGAGACTTCCTTCAGCAGGCGCTCCGACACTGGCTCGGGCAGGTTGCGCTCGCGGATCTTCTCGCGTAGCGCCTCCATCTCGTTGCCGCCTTCGCCGGATAGCTCATCGTGGATCGCCTTCAACTGCTCGCGCAGGTAGTACTCGCGCTGGTTCTTATCGATCTGCTCGCGTACACGGTTCTTGATGCGCTGTTCCAGGTCGGCAATCTCAACTTCGCCGGTCAGGTGGATCGCGAGCAGCTCCAGACGGTTGATCGGGTTAAGGTTCTCGAGATATGCCTGCCGGCGGGGGGCATCGCTAATCAGCTGTGTCGTCAGCAAGTCCGCCAGGTGGCTCGGGTCGGTGGTTTGCACAATCATTTCGAGGACGTCGGCGTTGATCTTTGCCTTAGTTTCGCTGTACTTGCTGGCAAGGTCACGCACGATCTGGATCAGCGCCTGGGCCTCCTCGACCCGATAGTCGTCCTCGTGGGCAGGCTCGGCACGCACCGTATAAAACGGCCGGGTGTGGTCGAACTGCATGATATCGACCCGGCAGATGCCCTCCAGGACAACCTGGATGTTGCTACCCTGTTGGCGCTCGACCGAGACAATCTCGGCAAGCGTGCCGACTGGGTGCAAGTCGTCCGGGCGGGGGTCGTCGTTCTCCGGGTCCTTGTGGGCAGTGACGACGATGCGCCGGTCGCGCGACATTGCATCTTCAACTGCCTGGATCGAACGGGTCCGCCCGACCAGGAGTGTGACGACATTGCGAGGGAAGATGACGACATTCTTCAACGGCAGGAGCGGATAACGTACCGAATACATGTCAAACCGACTCATTGACCCTGGTCCATCCTTGTATGTGATTGAGGCTCCCCCGACCCGACGTCAGCAACGTTCATCATCGCCCTGGGGCGCGCGCTTCTGGCATGCACCGGGACCGGCGGCGGTGGCGGCCCGTGACAAGTGGTTGTACCTTGGGAGTCTAGCACAGGGGCCGCGTGACTCGCGGCACATCGACGCTCTGGTATGACGCCTGCTGGCGAGGCTGCCGGCAGCCCCACAACCCGATCCCACCTCGACAACCCACTCCGCCAATGCTCCCCGTTACCTGCCCCCGGAGATTCTACCACCGCGTACGTTCGCGGGTGTCCCTACATCAGTGGCGGCGAGGTCCGCGTTCGGACGGCGCGCAGCTTGGCATCGAAGCGCGGATACGCCCACCAGACGATTGCCGCTGAAGCCAGCGTGCCCGTCCACAGTCGCGAGTCGGCGGTGCTGGGGCGCACCCCTGCCGAAGACAATGCCACGTCGACCAGCGCTGGGGCGACCCCCAGCAGCATCGCCCAGGTGGGGAGTACACGGCGGAGCGCCGTCCACCACAGATAGAGCAGGCCGGCGACCCCGAATGCGACATACATCGCAACCATGCGCTGTTCCATCGCCATTGGCTCACCGGCGAGGAACGTCGTGTGCGACGGGCGTTGTGGGCAGATCAGCGAGTAGGCGCTGTAGATCCAGTTTGTCGCTGCGGTCCCCAGCGCCACGCGCAGCAGAGGAGCGACAATCGCCAGCGCACCGATGAGCAGGTTGGAGAGGCTGACGAACAGCAGCACTTTCGGCATCACCCGCAGCGCGACGCGCGCCCAGCCGGGCAACGGGCGCTGGGCGCGTTTGGGCTGGGCGCGTTCGGCCATCAACCGCGCCAGGACTTCCTGCGCGTCCGGGTCGATCACGCGTTGAGAAGGTGATTCGAGGTCCTGCCCTCGCCGCTGGTTGCGTCTTCCACTGGGCGCAGTCTAGACAGACGACGGACGCGCTGGGTATCCAACCAAGGTCCGGTTTCGCAGGTAGCGCGTCGGGTACAATCGCGCACCCGTGAACCAAGGGTCAGCGCAGTTATCCATCGAGTGGAGGGACCGCAGCGATGAGCAGCCCATATACCCAGGTCAACCCACAGTTGATCGAAGACCACGACGGCATCTCCTGCCTGCGCAACGGCGCCGGCAGCGACCACTGGAATGGGCTTGACTACAAGTTGGGCATCAACCGCCAGACGGTCGGCTCAGAGCACTTTTCGATGAACGTTGCCACAGTCCCGCCCAGCGGCATCGCTGCGGCGCACATCCATGTCGGGTTCGAGGTAGGCCTGTTCATCCTGCAGGGCACCGTCGAGCACAAGTACGGCAAGGGCTTGAAACAGAGCCTGGTCAACACCGCTGGCGACTTC
>QEUZ01000479.1 GCA_003577355.1 Chloroflexota bacterium
GCAGGTACGTTCATCATCGCAGCGGCGCCGGGCATCGAAGAACTGTTGCATAGCCTGGCATCTGAAACGGGCTGCACGATCGTCGGTTTGGATACCCCACTGGGCGCGGCTACGCTCCGCCAGTCAATGCCGCGGATCGGCGTGTATCAATCGTGGCGCGCCAGCATCGACGAGGGCTGGACCCGCTGGGTGCTGGAAGAGTACGGGTTTCCGTACACCACACTCCACGACAGCGATATCCGCAACGGTTCGCTGCGGTCACGCGTCGATACACTCGTCCTGCCCCAGCAGCCCCCCGACCATATCCTCAACGGAAACCCAGAAAAGAACGACTACAAGGAGCCATACCCTCCTGAATATGTCGGCGGGCTTGGTGCGCTGGGCGTCGAAGCCCTGCGCACTTTCGTGCACGCTGGCGGCACACTGGTCGCGCTTGATTCTTCGGCGCGCTTCGCGATCCGCTACCTCTACCTGCCGGTGCGCGACGTTGTCGAGGGACTACCGGAAACAACCTTCTACTGCCCCGGTTCGCTCTTGCGCATCCTGGTGGATGGAGAATCCCCACTCGGCTACGGCTTGCGCCGTGAAGAAGTTGCGCTGTTTCTCAAGAGTCCGGTATTCGACATCGACCACGAGTTCCTGCCGGATGTGAATGTCATCGCGCGCTACCCGCACTACGAGCCGAACCTGAGTGGCTGGATCCTCGGCGCCGAGCATCTGGCCGGGAAGGCGGCGCTGGTGGAGGTGCGGATCGGCGCTGGGCGAGTCGTGTTGTTCGGCTTCCGTCCACAGTTCCGCGCGCAAGCACGCGGAACCTACCGTTTGTTGTTCAACGCACTGCTGCGCAGCGGACTGGAGGCGTAAACCCGCATAACGTTCTACCAATCTGTGGCGAACGTACCCGCCGGGTCGCGGTTTCGAGGCGAGTATGTCCCACGCGGGCATCCCTGCTTTAGGGGCGCCCGCGTGGCTGGGAGTTACCCGAGACGCTCGCGTGGCGCGGCCCCGATCGGGTCGGGGGCGTCGTTGCGCAACACAACGGGGCCCACCAGAGCGTACTCCAACGCCCACTTCCCAACGTCTCGCAGCTCGGCCCCTTTGGGCGGCGAGAGCCGCACGACTTCCGTCAGCGAGCCGTCTGGATGCTCCAACACCGCGACAAACGCCAGCAAGAGTGCCTCCAGCGCACGGTCTTCACTCGCGTCGAACGCGACGTGGTTCGGGAGCTTGCGCGAGATACGGATGACGATGCGCCCCTCTTTGCCGTGCCGCACGCCATCCAGTTCGACCGCGAAGCATCCATCGCGCGAGCGCAGGCGAAACGGCGTGCGATCGTTCACCGGCAGGCTCCCTGCTTGAACGCGCGCGCGACATTTTCGTCCAGCAGCCAGCGCCACTCCCCATCGACCTGCAACATGTGCAGCGTCCCTTGGGTGATATCCTGGTTGCCAATGAGCCGTAACTCGACGGTACGTGTCGTCTGCTGACCCAGCTCCGGGGCATCCCAGATCTCATCGTGCTCGCGGAGAATTTCAACCGATGTCCATGGGACACTTGTGCCAACGTTGCAGTTGATGAAGAAATCGCGCCCGACCAGTGCCTGATGCGCTGGGTGAAGCGTATCCCAGGCGCGGCCATAATCGCGGTCCAGATATGAGCGGAAGATCGCCTCGGCTGCGGCGCTGGCGCTTTCGCTCTCGTCATCGCCACCGCAGGCCGACAGGCTCAATGCCAACGACAGCACGACGAACACCACCGACCACCGCATTGAGAAACGCCTCCACTCACCAACAGGCCAGCGTGCATTACGCCCGGCCTGCAAGCGTACCACTGTGCATCGGCGGGTCTTGACACCTCGGCGTGTTTCCCGCACCGTACTGACCAATCGCCCCAGCGCATCCCGCGACGCACCGGGTAACGCCACGACTTCGGCAATCGCAGGTACACCCGACCCCGGAGGGAGCAGTGTCAGTGCAGGAGTCTGCATCGCCTCGCGTCTCACATGCTGGCAGGGCGCTCGTGCTGTTGCTTGCGTTCACCGTACTCACGAGTCCGCTGGTCGTCGCTGCTGAACCGGCTCCGGCGCAATCGCAGGCAACCGCTCTCACCCCGGAGATAGACAAAGCAGCCGACGCCGTCACTGGTGAACTGGTCGTGCGCTTCCGCAGCGATGTCCCGACACAGGATCGCGACGCAGCCCTGCGCGGTGTTGGTGCGCAGGAGCTACAGCAGGTCCCACAACTCGATGT
>QEUZ01000042.1 GCA_003577355.1 Chloroflexota bacterium
AATCGTAGGCGAATGGGTTGGCGCGTCGTCAGGACTCGGCTACCTGATGACCCGTTCTGCCGCGCAGTTTCAAACAGCGCGCCTCTTCGCGGCAGTAGCTGTATCGGCATTGCTGAGTATTGGTCTGTTTGCGTTGGTCGTTGGAGTCGAGCGCTACGTCTTGCGCTGGCGTACTGCCGCGGGTGCAGAGCGTAGCGACTGACCGCTGCTCGGCTCTGAGGAGGAGGGTTGCGAATGAAACGAACGTGCAGGGCCTGGCGCGTGGGCATTGCGGCACTGCTTGCATTGGTACCGGCGGTCGTCGCTGCCTGCGGCGGAGACGACGCTGACGAACGAGTGGAGATCAGCCTGGCGCTCGACTGGTATCCCTGGTCGAACCACGCTGGTATCTACATGGCAGAGGAACGTGGGTACTTCGAGGACGAAGGGCTGACTGTCAACATCCATGTGCCGGCCGACCCGACAACCGGCCTGCAGTTGGTCGCAGCTGGCGAAGACGACTTCACGATCTCCTATCAGGCCGACGTGCTCATTGCGCGCGGAGAGGGACTCGACGTCCAGTCCGTTGCCGCGCTCGTCCAGCACCCACTCAATTCGATCATGACCCTCGCTTCTTCTGGCTTAGAACGGCCATCGCAGCTCGCCGGAAGGAAGGTCGGTATCGCCGGCGTCGCCAGCGATGAGCCGCTGCTGGCGACGATGCTGGCAGCAGATGGACTCACGCTGGACGACGTCGAAGTCGTTACTGTCGGCTTTGACTTAATGCCAGCTCTGTTAGGCGGCCGGGTCGATGCCGTGCTTGGCGCATATTGGGTGCACGAATCAATTCTCGCCGAGCGCCAAGGGCAACCGGTTAACGTCATGCGCATCGAAGAATGGGGTGTTCCCGACTATTACGAGCTCTTGCTCGTCACTTCAGATACGTTTGTTGCCGACAACAGTGACGTCGTTGAACGGTTCATCCGCGCGCTTTCACGCGGCTATGCGGCCGCTCAGGCCGAGCCGGTGGTCGCAATCGACGCGCTCGTCGCCGCGAACCCGGAAACCGACCGTGAGGTTGAGATCGAAGGCATTGCACGCCTCGCACCGCTCTGGACTGATTCTGGCTCGGTCCCGTGGGGCACACAAACCGACGACCGTTGGACCTCCTATGCCGCATGGCTGCGGGACGAAGGGATCCTCACGACCGACGTCGACCCAAACGACGCATTCACCAACGAGTTCGTGCAGCGCGCAGGCAGCGATTGAGCGTGGCTCGTCGTCTTCGGAGCGCCAACTGGTGGAGTGGCCAGTGACCAGTGGTGTGATCGTCCTTGTCGGATGAGCTCCACGCTAGTGATTCCAGCTACCCTGACCCGACAGCGGGCGATGGTTAGAACTCAAGGAAAGCTGGCTGATTTCGCCTGAGCTAGCCGACAGCCCAGGCGATCCAACCGCCGATCGCGCCCAGGAGCATGCCAAAGAGAAAACCGACGAACGCTCCCAGCGAGCGCAACGCCCCGGTGTCATCTGCCGGAGACCCAGTGATCCCTTCGAGGAGCGGCGCCAACAGTGGTCCTGCCAGCCAACCAACCACGACGCACGATAGGGCTGTGCCGCCGATCAGGACGAGCGACATCAACTTCCGTCGCTCGATGTCGGCAACGGAGCGCTGGTTCATGCCAGTGACTTCCGCTACTGAAGGCTCGGTATTCCACCACTCGACGAGTTCACGGTCAGGTGCGCCGTCCTGATCGGTGCTCGCAGCATCGGTCTCGTCGAAGTACTGCTTCCTCGCGACCGCCGAACCACAACTCGGACACACTTGCGCTTCCGCAGTGAACCGCGCGCCACACCATTGGCAGCGGATGACCTCATCCACCTGCATTGAGTTGGGCGAGGGCGATGGCAGCCCGCCTGTTTGATGAATTGCAGTAAACCGGGTCACGTACCTGTCCACTTCCTGGCAGCACCGGCGATGGCGCATCCCCGCACGTTTCACTATTGGTCATACGACGTACCGGCCCCGTAGGGAACGCGCCGAAGGTCCCAATCTTGCGGCGGGAAGTCGGCACAGAAATGATCCTCATGCAATCCTCAGTAACGGTAAGCAGCTGCGTCGAGGGTATGTCGGGGGAGCGGAATTGAGGGGGTGACGTGACCGCAGGTGTTCGTGCCGGAAACCCACATCGCCTCGGCGTCCACTGGGATGGCGAGGGGGTGTACGTCGCAGTGTTCGCCCGCGATGCAACAGCCGTTGAACTGTGCCTCTTTGACGATAGCGGGAACGAAACGCGCCTCGCACTCCCGTTCGTCCAACACGGCATCTGGCACGCGTACGTGGCCGGCATCTCTCCCGGACAACGCTATGGGTTCCGCGCTCACGGACCATACGAACCGGAGCGCGGTCTCCGCTTCAACCCCAACAAGCTCCTGATCGATCCCTACGCGCGCGCGATCTCTGGCAGGTTGGACTACACGGCGCCGATCCTGGGCTACGACCGGTGCTCACACGAAGCAGATCTGTCTTTCGACGAACACGACAGCGCAGCCGGCGTTCCGATGGCTGTCGTCGTCGACACGTCGTTTGATTGGCAGGGGGATCGTCGCCTGCAGATTCCGTGGCGCGACACTGTGATCTACGAGGTGCATGTCAAGGGTTTCACTGCGCTTCACCCAGATATACCGGAGGACATTCGGGGCACATACGCTGGTTTCGCCCACCCGGCTGCACTGCGACACCTCACAGACCTCGGGGTCACGGCCGTCGAGCTGCTTCCGATCCACGAGTTCGTTGACGAACCCCACCTGCACGAACTCGGGCTCACCAACTATTGGGGGTACAACTCGATCGGCTTTTTTGCACCAACTGCCCGCTACGCGGCCTCGGACGATCGCGGCGGTCAGGTCCGGGAGTTCAAAGAGCTCGTCCGCTCGCTGCACGCAGCAGGACTCGAAGTGATCCTGGATGTCGTCTACAACCACACTGGCGAAGGTAATGAGCTCGGTCCCACACTCAGCCTGCGAGGCTTGGACAACCGCGCGTACTACCGCCTTGTCGAGGGGGACGAACGCGCCTGTGTCGACTTCACCGGCACTGGGAACTCGCTCAACACCGAAGAGGCAATCACCCTGCGCCTGATCGCCGACAGCTTGCGCTACTGGGTGGACGAGTACCATATCGACGGCTTCCGATTTGACCTTGCCACCGCCCTCGCGCGGGAACCGATGGAGTTCACCAGCCGGGCCGCCTTTCTCGACATCCTGCAGCAAGACCCACTGCTCGCGACTGTAAAGCTGATCGCCGAACCCTGGGACGTAGGTGTGGGCGGTTACCAGGTCGGTGGGTTCCCACCACCGTGGGCGGAGTGGAACGCTGCATATCGGGATACGCTGCGTCGCTTCTGGCGTGGAAACGACCACAGCATCGATGACCTGGCAAACCGCATCACCGGCAGCAGCGACATCTACGCCGCCAGCGGTCGGGGTCCCCACGCTAGTGTGAACTTCGTTACGGCACACGATGGTTTCACCCTTGCAGACCTTGTCAGCTACGAGCGGAAGCACAACGAGGCCAACGGGGAAGAGAACCGCGATGGCCAGAACGAGAACTACTCGTCCAACCACGGGACCGAAGGCCCAACCGATGACCCAGTCATCCTGGAAGCACGTATCAAGAAGCAGCGCAGCTTGCTCGCCAGTCTGTTCTTCTCACAAGGGGTCCCGATGCTGCTCGGCGGCGACGAGATCGGCCGCACACAAATGGGGAACAACAACGCTTATTGCCAGGATAACGAACTGAGCTGGTTGAACTGGCAATTAGATGAGCATGCAACCGGGTTACTCACCTTCACACGCCACGTCATCGCTCTCCGCCACAAGCACCCTGCCTTGCGCCGTGGGGACTTCTTCAAGGGCGTACCGCAGAACGGATCGGACCGGAAGGATGTGACCTGGCTGCGGCCGGACGGCGCGGAGATGACCCCTGAGGACTGGTCTACATCCTGGGTGCGTTCACTCGGATTGTTGATCGACGGGAATGGCGTGACCGACTTGGACGAGAACGGTAATCCCCTCCATGACCAGAGTCTGCTTCTCCTGATCAACGGATTTGATGGGCCGGTCGAGTTCGTCACTCCAGCCATCGACCACAGTCTGTGGGCTGTTGTCGTGGACACGGCGCGCTTCGGAACCGACGGCGCGTGCGTGGAGGTACGAGGCGGGGCACGGTTAACGCTGGAAGGATTCTCACTCGCGCTGCTTGAAGCCCACCCTGCTGAGGATTGACCAGTGATTAGCGGTCGATGTCCGTTCCCTGCTGTTCGAAGAGGGCCATCGCCTCATCAAGCTCCGCACGACTGAATGCCGCGTGGTCTCCCCACACGGTCATCTTGAGGGCAGCCAAGGCGCTGGCAGCGCGCAACGCTCCAGCGACGTCAGTTGGGTCATCCAACCAACGGTCGATGAAACCGGCGGCGAATGCGTCCCCAGCGCCGACCGGATCAATCGTGTCTACCGGCAGGGCTGGCGACGTTACACAGCGTCCATCGCGCCGACGTGCAACGGCTCCCCGCGCCCCCAGCGTCACGACAACGCACTCCGCCCCGCAGAGATCGTGAAGACGCGCTGCGATCTCCTCCCCATCGCCGTGGAGACCCCAAATCGACGCTGCGTCGGCCTGCCCACAGAGAAGCAGCGACGCGCGCTGGACGAGCGGCTCGATCCCGGAGCGCGCTTCACGGGGACTCCAAAGCCGGGAGCGGTAGTTGACATCGAAAACGACTGGTATGCCCTGATCCACCGCTGCTGAAGCTAATGCGTCGCAGATAGCCGCGCAACCTGCTCCGAGCGCAGGGGTTATCCCAGTAAGGTGCAACGCACGCGCGTACCGAACGATCTGCGGATCGATATCACGGCCGCTGAGCAACGCGATGGCTGACCCGGCGCGGTCGTAATACACCCGGGCAGGCCGTGGCGCTACACCATGTTCGAGGAAGTACGTCCCCACCCTGCCGCGGTCGGACCAGCGCACAAGCGACGTATCGACACCGAGCGCTTGCAGCTCTGTGGCGATCCGGTTGCCAAGCGGATGCCGTGGTAGCGCGGAGACCCAGGCAACGCGTCGCCCCAGGCTAGCCAGCGCCACCGCCACGTTCGACTCAGCGCCACCGATCGTCAGCTCCAGCAGGTTGGCTTCAGCCAGTCGCAGCCCGCGCGGCGCGGCGAGACGCACCATCGTCTCACCGAACCCCATCAGGTCAAACCGGTTGCCGGTGGAATCGGACCCGTCAGTCGTCACTTGCGGCGACTGCCTCATCGATGTCGTCATCGTGGAATGCAACGGGTTCGCCCAGGTCGTCGCCAGTGATTGCCGTTGTCAGATCGGTCGCCCACTCGTGGGTCTTCTTCACAACGCGCATGCACACCGAGGTTTGGGTGCGACTAACGCCAGGAACATGCGACAAGCGTTCCGCAATGAATTCGAACATCTCCTCCTGATTGTGGAACGAGGCTGTCAGGATCAAGTCGCTCACTCCCGCAGCGATCGCCAGCCACATCACTTCCGGCATGGCGCCGATCGTTTCCGCGGCAGATACCATCAGCGGCGGCTCAACCTGGACCGAGATCACCGCCGTGAGTGCGTATCCCAGGTGTTCGGGGTCGACAGATGCGGTGATCTTCAGCACGCCGCTTTCCGTGAGCCGCCGCACGCGGTAGCGGACCGTTGCCTCCGGCACGCCGAGGCGGCGGGCAATCTCCCGGTTGGAACGGCGCCCGTCCGAGCGTAGGAGGGTGATGATCTGCCGGTCCAGCGTGTCGGGTTGGATCGGATTGCTCGGCCGCGTCCGTCCGTCGATTACGCCGCCCCGCCCACGATTCGCTCGCGGCCCGGGGCGACTCCGTTCGCGTGCGCCACCAGTGAGTCTCCGACGCCGCCGGTCGGTCGTTCCGTTCTCTTCGGCCATGCTCCCCCGATTCCCCTGTACACGCTATAGCCGTGGGCGCATCAACAACCCCAGTCGATGCACCAAACACGCGGTCTACCCCTCGTCGCTCCTTGGCAATTCTAGTCGAGCAACTCTCGATTCGTAGGCCCATCCGGCTCGCTCACCAACGTCATACGCTCAACGACGTATCACGTGGTATCCCCGAGCGAGCGCGCGCCGGATCGGTTGGGTTGTTCTTCTCTCCGGCAGTGAACGGGTTATCCCAACGCACCGTTCCGTATGCAAACCGGTTCGGGTCGAACGGTTGCAGGTCGTAAGCAGTGCTACCATCGATAATGAGCTCCGCCAGGACCTTGCCAAGCACTGGCCCCCACGAGAAGCCACCACCATTGAACCCTGCGGCAACGTACAGCCCGTCGTCACCACCATACCGTCCGATCAGCGGCAGTCCGTCGGCCGTAAACCCCATGATGCCTGCCCAACAGCGCACCACGCGCACTCTGCCGACCGCCGGGAACAACGTCCGCAAGCAGTCCGCACAGCCTGCGGCGGCAGGGAGTGAGACATCCTCGCTGTAGTGACCCAGGCCTTCGTTTGCATCGAAGCGCCGAAACCCGCCACAGATCAACTGGCCAGTTGCCGTCTGCCGGCCGTATTCCTTGTCGAAGTTGGTCCCGAACGGGTGAGGGATCACCGGACCCACCGGTTGCGTGACGAGGATTTGGCCGCGTGCCGGAACTACCGCTCCCTCCGGCAGGTCGCGCAGGATGAGCGGCGTCCACGCATTCGTCGCGACAACGACTGTACCAGTGGCAATTGTCCCGCGGGTCGTGCGCACCCCAACAACCGCTCCATTGGCGCGCAGGATGTCCTCCGCAGTTGTCCACGGGAACACTGCCGCACCGTGCCGGCGCGCGCCTTCGGCGTGTGCGTGCACAATCTTGAACGGCCACATGTGCCCTGAGCCTGGGGAGTACTTAGCGCCAAGCACTGCATCCGACACTGCCGGGATCAGCTGCTTCAGCTCGTAACGGTCCAGCAGCTGTACGTCGATCGCCGCCATCCGCTGCTCGCGGATCGCCTCAACGTGATGCTGCCACTGCTCCTCGGTGGTTGCGATATCGACCGTCCCAGGCAGGCGCAGGTCAAAGTCGCTGCCAAGTTCGGTTTGCAGGTCGTCCCGCAGCATGCGCAGGTTCTCGCTCGTGAGCCGGTAGACTGCCTGCCCAACGCGACTGTGCATCGACGAGCCAGCGCCGGTCACACCCGCGTTGCGTCCCGATGCACCGGAGCAAATGCCCCGCATCTCGACCAGGACCACGCGCTTCCCGCGCTTTGCGATCTGGTACGCCGCCGAACACCCAGCAACCCCTCCACCGATCACCACGACATCCGCCTCGGATGGCAGCTCTCCGAGCGCGTCGTACATCTCCAGGTGCTGTTCAGCATTGCTGTTGTTGTTCGTGCCTGGGGCATTTCTGGCGGACATCGTCATCCCTCGCGTCGATCGGCTACGACACGCGGATGATAGCAACTTGAAGGAGAACCGTGGACAGCTACTCGTCGTAGGAATCGTAGCGCTGCGCTCCATGTTGGCTGTAGCCGCCCAACGGAGCGATGTCGGGATCTGCAGCCGACTCACTGAGATAATGCAGGGATGCGGCGCCCAGAGTGATCAGGTCGCCATCCTTCAGGACCTGCGAGCGGACCAGGGCGCCGTTTACGCGGGTGCCGTTGCGGCTCTCGCGGTCGATGATCTCGTGGCGCCCGTCCGGGCGCAGGATGATCTCGGCGTGATACGCCGAAACCGTTGAATGGTCGAGTACGATCTCGTTATTTGGGTATCGGCCGATTCGCACCCTCGGCAGCGTCAACGGCTTCTGCTCCCCGCTGATCAGCAACCGAGCCGGGATCCCAGGCGGCTCTTCTTCTCGCGGCCGGCGGCTAACCACAGTCGCCCAGATGTTCCCGAAAAAGTCGACAGCAGATGGCCGGAACATCGCAACCGGAGCAGCGAAGACGAAAAACGGCGCAGCCCCCGAAACCACATGAATGGGATCAGCGTTCTCGCGTTCTGCCATGCGATACAGCCATAGAAGTTGGCCAAGCCACGCGAGGACTGCAAGAAAGACAACCACGTTCAGCACGAGCTGCCCGTCCATGCAACCGCCTCCCCCTTGTGGTCATGCCTCCACAATGCCGTATCTCCCGCGTGTGCGGGTACTGAGGCAAGCACCAAACCAGCCGCGATTCACTCCGGCACGTAGCAACCGCGAAACAGATGCGCTGCGATCGACAATCGCACCCCCAGACGCTGCAAGTATAACCGAGCAACCGGCGCTCGTGTGCCCTGCTGTCACGATTCCAATGCTCCGATTCGTGGAAAGGTTGCCTTTGCACATGGTTCATTGCACGGGACTGTTGCTACCTCCAGCTCGAACGCAGCCGCTCAACCGTGCCCTCGTGGTGGCGGTTCCCAGCGCCACACCTGTATCTGCTCGATCTGCACGGCGATCAACAGGGAGCGCTCCAACGCCATCAGACGATACTGCGGGTATTTTTCGCGGAGCGCAGCCACGACATTCGCATGCACGTCTGACTCGGGGCCAAGGACACCGGCCGGACCCCGTACCTGCACCCAGGCAAGCTGCGTCCAATCCTCATCGTAGTGGTCGGCGACTAGCGCGGCCCGCCCTGTTGCAGCGATGTTACGCACCCGGGTAAGCTGCCGGCCACGCTTGGGTTTGTCATCGATCGGCGTATAGAGCACGTCGGCGATTACGACGTAACAAACGGCGACGACGTGCGGGCTTCCATCGGCGTCGCTCGTGGCCAAATGCCCCACACGGGCCTCTCGCAATAGTCGCTCCGCCCACTCATCCATCGAATTCAACCTTCACCAGCGAAGAATGCGGTGAGGCGCTCGGCATAGGCATCAGGCGCGTCGCGCAGTACGGTGTGCGACGTTCCCGGGATAACCACCTCTTCAAGACGCGGGCAAACCCCTCGGAGCATGTCCAGCCCGCCCGGACGGAGCGCCCGTCGCTCAGGATTGCCGGCGGGAAGGACAAGCGCCGGGCAGTGCAGCACCACACCCGGTGTGGGTATCTCCGGGGCCAGGTGCTGCGGATCGAAGGTTGCAGTGAACACGGCATCGGCAGTCGCCTTCATACACGTGGCCGACTCTCGCGCACTTGCACTGCTCATTTCAGGGTTCCACAGGAGCAGTTGTTCGATGATCGCGTCGAGCGGCTCCTGCTTCAGTTCATAGACGCCTCTGAAGGCATCGACGCCGCCCCGTGGAGCTGGCAGTGGCGGGTCTTCCAAAACGATTGAGCGAATGCGCTCTGGGAGCTTCCCTGCTACCAGCAAGCTCGTCAACGCTCCGAGCGAGTGGCCGACCAAGCTGACTGGCGTGTCGGGTAGCGACTGCACCACTGCCTCGATATCCGCAGCGTAGTCGTCGAGCGCATATCCTCGCGCAGGCTTGTCAGATGCGCCGTGGCCACGCAAGTCGACCAGCATCAACGGGCGGCCGGCAAAAACATCGGGTGTGCGGCCGAGCAATGCGCGCCAGTACCCCCACCACCCCCAAATGCCGTGGAGCAGGATGATCGGCTCCCCGGTTCCCGCTCGCACAACAACATGGAGCGTGACACCAGCGGCGACCTCGATGCTTCGTCGTTCGAGCCCGCGTAGCTGCTCCTCGCTCATGAGGTTCCACAACTGCTCTGCTTCAATCATGACGGCCCACTTCACGTGTCATCGTCGAAGGACGGCTCCCCGGGCATTGTTGCATGAGTAAGACTGGCACGTATTGGATGACTCCAATTGGACGTTGCCTGCGACGCACCGTAGATGCATGCTTCATTTTGCATACGTCCCCGCTGCAGGTGGGCGAAAATCGTGAGGAGGTTGTGAAATGGATCAGTCCACTTGGAGGACCAAAGTCGGCCTTGCGCAGATGCTCAAGGGTGGCGTGATCATGGATGTCGTGACGGCAGACCAGGCTCGAATCGCCGAAGCCGCCGGGGCCTGCGCAGTCATGGCGCTTGAACGAGTACCGGCGGACATCCGCCGCGATGGCGGCGTGGCACGCATGAGTGACCCCGCGCTGATCCGAGAGATCAAGGAAGCCGTTACGATCCCTGTCATGGCCAAGGCGCGCATCGGCCACTTCGTCGAAGCGCAAATCATCGAAGCGCTTGATATCGACTACATTGATGAGAGTGAAGTCCTCACCCCTGCTGATGAGGCGTTCCACATCGACAAACATGCGTTTCGTATCCCGTTCGTCTGTGGCGCGCGCGACCTGGGGGAAGCCCTTCGCCGACTGGCCGAAGGCGCCGCGATGATCCGCACCAAGGGCGAAGCCGGCACCGGCAATGTCGTAGAGGCTGTCCGCCACATGCGCACCATCCAGTCGCAGATCCGACGGGCGGCATCCACCCCAGCCGACGAGCTCCCAGCGTTCGCCAAAGAAATCGGCGCGCCGCTCGAGTTGCTCCGCGAAGTCGCTGCGACGGGCAAGTTGCCAGTCGTCAACTTCGCGGCCGGAGGTGTTGCGACCCCCGCTGACGCCGCTTTGATGATGCAGCTTGGCTCAGACGGCGTCTTCGTCGGGTCCGGCATCTTCAAGTCTGGCGACCCAGCGCGCCGCGCGGCAGCCATCGTGGAAGCCGTGACGCACTTCCGCGATGCCGACCGCCTCGCCCGAGTGAGCATGAACTTGGGAGAACCAATGGTCGGCATCGATATCCGCACATTGGCCGAAGACGAGCTGCTCGCGGTTCGCGGCTGGTAGCCCATGAGCAGCACGCTGGAGCGGATCCTTGTGGTCCGCTCCGGTTCAAGGGAAAGCGTTATGGACACAATGCCACGCGCCAGCGCCCAACCGCTGATCGGCATACTCGGGTTGCAGGGGGCGTTCGCCGAACACCACAGCATGATGGCGCGCATTGGGGTAGCAACCCGCGATGTACGCTTGCCAGAGCACCTTGAAGGGGTATCGGGGCTGATCATCCCGGGTGGAGAAAGCACCGTCATCGGCAAGCTGATGGTCAAGTACGCGCTTGACACGGCAATTGTTGCGTTCGCCCGCGCTGGTGGCGCGATCTGGGGCACATGCGCCGGGCTGATCTTGCTCGCGAACGATGTTGGACGCGAGCAGCCACTCCTCCGGCTCATGGACGTCCGCGTCGAGCGCAATGCCTACGGGTCGCAGCTCTTTAGCTTTGAAGAAGACATCGACCTTCCGACGCTCAACATCCGCGGCCTGCGTGCCGTGTTCATCCGCGCCCCGATCGTCACAGCCACCGGACCAGACGTCGATGAGCTCGCCCGCGACGCACGCGGCAATATCGTCGCGGTGCAGTCCGGCAATCTGCTTGGCACGGCGTTCCATCCGGAGTTGACCAACGATGTCCGGCTGCATGCCTATTTCGCCTCGCTGGCAGCCGCCACGCAAGTCCCAGCAATTGCGGCATGAGGACACTGCTAGCGCTACGCTACACTTGCGTCTGGCGGCGCGCACGACTGGGCGCGATCGGCGCATGCCGGACGGAATTGCCGGCGACGCGCAACGAGAGTAACGACGTTTGTCGGCAGGTCGGCAGCAATTCGACCCAACCGTCAACTACTATCAGGTTCTCGACGTCCCCGTAGGAGCGACGCGCGAGGAAATTACCCGTGCCTATCGCGCACTCATCCGTCATGTGCACCCGGATACGGTGATGGAGCCTGAACAACGTGCGAAGGCGGAGGAGCGCGCGAAGCTGATCAATGCCGCCTATCACGTCCTCTCCAAACCTGCGCTGCGCACCGAGTACGACCGCGCGATGCGCCAGCGCATCATGTCTGAAACCTTGATGCAACGCTACACCGGAACCAACCCCGGCCGTCCGTCGCCGATTCCAACCCCGCCACGCCCGCCGTCTCGCCAATCGCGCCAGCGTCAGCGCCGAGCGTTCAATTCGGCCGTAGGTCAAATCTTCGGCGCTGCTGCGACGGTCATGGTAATCCTCGTGGCAATCCTCGTGCTTGGGTCACTGGCGGCAGTTGGCCTGCGCTTCGTCTTCTAACCCGCAATGCAATTCGAGCGACAGAGGACTATCATTGCCCGCCAGGCGGGGGAACCTGTCGTTGAGAGTGAGTGCAGTACTTGGATGTGAATATTGTTGGCCCGCTACTGTCGATCATCGCAATCGACCTCGTGCTCAGTGGAGATAACGCAGTCGTCATCGGGATGGCAGCCCGTCGGCTACCCGCCTATCAACGTCGAAAGGCGATCATCTGGGGCGGCGCTGGGGCCATCATCCTGCGCATCACGTTCACGATCCTCGCAGCGCTGCTGCTGGACGTACCACTGCTCCAAGCCGGTGGGGGATTACTCCTCATCTGGATTGCGGTCAAGTTGCTCCGCCCATTCAGCTCTGGGCATGCGAACGTCGCCGAAGCAGACACCCTGGGTGCAGCAATCCGCACGATTATCCTAGCTGACGCGGTGATGAGCCTCGATAACATGCTGGCAGTCGGCGGCGCGGCCCATGGGCACATCGGCCTGCTCCTGTTTGGTTTGGCGTTGTCGATCCCGATCCTGCTCCTCGGCAGTAGCATCATTTCGGTGTACATTGCCCGCTACCCGTGGCTCAATTACGTCGGCGCCGCCGTCTTGGTCCACACAGCATTGAAGATGTTCTTCTCTGACGGCATTGTCCACGAGTACTTCGCAATAGAACGCGTTGCTGAACTGGCGGTCATGGTCGCGATCACGGCAGTGGTTGTCTTGTATGGCATTTACGTGAACCGCAAGGCGGGCTCGAACGACACCCCCGGTCATGGTGGGCCGCCACTCCACCACTCGTCGGCATCAACGACAGGCAGCCTGGATGGATAAATCAAGCGTTACCGACAACCTGCGTATGTGGTTCGAGCGCTGGGCCGACTACGTGCGCAGGCGCGAGTTCGAACGCGCCAAACCGATGTTCTCAACCGATGTCGTCGGGTTTGGCACACGCATGCACGTTGTCAGCGGTCTCGATCGGTTGGAAACATTGCAGTGGCGTAACGTCTGGCCAACTATCAGGGATTTCCAATTCCTTACCGACGAAATGCACGCCGATGTTTCCAACGACGGTTCCATCGCCTGGGCCATTGTCCCGTGGGTTTCAGTTGGTTTCCACGAAGATGGCTCCGCATTCGACCGACCCGGCCGGGCGACCGTCATCTTCACTCCGGGTGGAGACCCGACACTGACTCCCGGGGGTTGGCAGGCGGTACACACGCATATTTCTTTGGCGCCTGGCACGCCCCAGCGCTCGTTCGGTGACCCAAGCGAACGCTAGGACGCCGGCGACCTTAATTTCCGTAGGAGCCAGGGCGAAGCCAAAAAGCGTAGCTGTCGAACTGGAACACGTCGCACTCAGGGCGCCGTTCATCTGGTGCACGGCCGGCCCAAATACGCTCATATGCCTCGTGCATCGCTTGCGCGAGTTCCGGCTCAAGCGGTGAGCGATTGTGTGAGGGATAAATGACATCGACCTGGGTCGCCAGTTCAGCAATCCTCCGCAGGCTCGCGCGATAGGCAACAGGATCACTGTAGTCGCGGTACGCGAACATCGGCCCGGCATAAATCGCATCCCCCGGGAACATGATGCGGGCAGCGTGGTCCACAAGCGTAATGCCGCCCGGAGAATGCCCTGGTGTGTGGTAGACGTGTAACACCCGCTCGCCGAGATCGATCACGTCGCCTTCCGTAAGGAAGCCATCCGGTTCGCACCCGGCGATGGCAGCGCGCTGCGGGTCAAAGGTGGCAGGCAAGCGGTTACCAACGAGGTGCTCCGGGGTAAACCAGGCGCGGAAACGCTCATTTGGGTAGCCTGCACGCAGCGCGCCCGCCTCACTCGCATGCACGCGTACACGCGCGAATTGCGCGCTCGCACCGATGTGGTCAAAGTGTGCATGCGAGTGCAGCACGATCGGATTGCGGTCGCTGAGTGTGGCGACTAACCCGGCGAAGTCCCCAACCCCCATGCCAGTATCCAGCACGGCGACATCGCGCGCGCCTTCGACCAGGTAGCTTTTGACATCCTCGGAGTGCCCAGGTTCGCTGATCATCGTGACGCCGCTCGGAAACCGCACGACATCGAACCAACTCAGCTCAACCACCGGAACCTCCTACCCCATACCACCGCGATCACGCCGGTTGATTCTACGTGAGCATGACAGCCATGTATCCCTGGGTAGCAATGGAAACTCCGAGCCAATTCGTCTAGCATCGCTCCGCCACGGATTGTGGTGCGGTTCGCGTGTGCTGGGTGATGAAGCTGCGGTGATTGCAGCTTCTGGGATATGTCGGCGTGAGGGGAAGCACGACAGTCCGTCATTCCTGCACACCTAGAGGAAGGCACGGCCAATGCCGACCCCGATGTTCGATCTCGTCAAGACCCTGACCGAGCTGCCCGGTCCGATGGGGCAGGAAGAGCTCGTCCATGAATGGTGCGCCAACCACTGGAGCACCGTCGCAGAGCACGTCGAAATCACCCGTGTCGGTAATGTCGTCGCGCGTGTTGGTGGCGATGGGCCGTCGCTGCTCGTCCTGGCGCATGGCGACGAATTGACCCTGATGGTGAAGTCGGTCACCGACAACGGCCTGTTGCGCGTGTGGCCCGCCTGGCCCGACCGGAAAGGGCGCCCTCCCCACTGGTACAACCCAATCAACCAGCCGGTTGTGGTCCTCTCCGACACCGGCCCTCAGGATGGGCAGTTGTGCTATGCCAGTGGCCACGTCATTGGTGGCGAGACTGCACGTGAGCACTTTGTCTGGGATGATTGGTTCGTCGACCTCGGTTATTCCTCGCGCGAGAAGGTTACCGGTTTGGGCATCCACCCAGGGACACGCATCACGATTAACCCTGGTACGCGGCGTCTCGGCGACACGATTGTCGGCAAGGCGATGGATAACCGCGCCGCGATTGCGATCGCAACGTCGGTGGCGGAACGTGCCGATACCTCGCGGCTGCAGCACGAGCTGTGGGTCGGTTCCTCGATCCAGGAGGAAAACGGTCTGATCGGCGCGTCCAGTTTCCCAGATATTCACCCGTTTGATTTCGGTGTGGCCCTCGATGTCGGGCTTTGCGGCGATGTGCCCGGCACATCCAGCGGCAACCATCCCGCGGTGCTCGGTGGTGGCCCTCTGATTGTCCACCAGGACTCGTCCACCCACTACTCCCACCGCATGACCATGCGCTTCGTCGAAACCGCAGCTGCCGAGGGGATCCCCGTACAGCAGGCCGTTTTTCAGAACTACGGCAGCGATGGAGCCGCCCTCATCCGGCGTGGCGTCGAGACGGTGCTCCTGACCTTCCCGACACGCTACACCCATTCACCGAACGAGATGGTCACCGAAACGGAGTTGGTGCAGTGCGTCGACCTCATCCTCGCCTATCTGTATCGTGAACCGTTGCCGGCCCGCTGGCCGAAGTAGTGCAGCGCTTGTGGCCCGGCACTTCGACCTCGAAGTGCCAGGCCGCAAGCGGTTCTAGCCTGACCGGATAGTGTTCCAGTAGGGGGTGAACGTCACTGCGGCTCAAGGGCCAAACGCTGCAACCTCCGTGTTCGTGGAGACTGTGGCAATGTCAGTCGCGGTTGGCCGCAACCGCCATCGGCACGCAGGCCGTCAGGCGCGTCCCACCGTTTGGGCGGCTGTCAATATCCAGCTCGCCGCCGATCTGCTCGACACGTTCGCGCATGCCGTGCAAACCGAAACGATGGCGAGGGAGCGTATTCTGCCAAGCTTCAAGGTCGAACCCAATGCCATCGTCAGCGACTCTGACCCGCAAATGGCTGTCAACCGTTACGTCGATCCACACCGTCACTGCCTGCGAGTGCTTGCGGCAATTGCTCAACGCTTCCTGCGCGAAGCGATACATGGCCGTCTCAACATGTTGCACGATCAACGGCATCGCCTGTGGCAGGCTGACGACCACGTCACCACCACAGTCGTCACGATATTCGTCGGCGAGGCGCCGTAACGCTTCGGTGAACGTGTGCTGCGCCAACGGCGCGGCCCGCAGGTTCTGCACCGAGCGACGCGCCTCGTCGAGGTTCAGCCGCGCCAGCTCCAGCGCCCGGTTGACCCGCCGTTCGAGGGCGTGTCCGTCACCGAGCGAGGCGCTCAACGCCTCGAGATGCAGGATGATCCCAACCAACCCTTGTGCGATCGTATCGTGGATCTCGCGCGCCAGCCGGTTCCGCTCCTCAGCCACCGCCAGGTCATGCGCCTGGTCGTACAAGCGCGCATTCTCGATCGCAACCGCAGCGACGTTGGCGATCGTCACCAACAGGTTCGT
>QEUZ01000480.1 GCA_003577355.1 Chloroflexota bacterium
ACGCGGGTGATGCAGGCACGAGCAGGCGTGCCGAGTCGCTGGGCGTCCCCTGGGACGAACCACGTGCTGTTCAGCGTCCCGCCCGCCCAAAGTCGTCCTCAATGCGGATGATGTCGTCTTCACCGAGATATGCGCCGCGCTGAATTTCGATGAAGATCAACGGCTCATCGCCGGGATTCTCAATACGGTGGGCTGCACCTTGGGGAATGTCGATGGTTGCGCCAAGTGGCACATCGACAACAGCCCCTTCCAGCGTCACGCGGCCGGTTCCCTGGACCATCATCCAATGCTCGCCGCGCTGCGTGTGCTTCTGGTAGCTCAGGCGCTTCCCCGGCAACACAACGATGCGTTTGACCTTGTAACCGTTGCCCTCGTCCAACACGGTGTAGTTCCCCCAGGGGCGCTCGTCGTAGTGGTCGTCATCTCCTGCAACTGGTGGGTTCCTCATCGTCGCACCACTTTCTCATACGCTCGAAGATACTGCTCAACCATGCGGTCGGAGCTGAAACGACGCTCGGCGCGCCGCCGTATTGTCGTGCGGTCGAGCGTATGAACGTGCTCAACCGCTTCGGCCGCTTCGTCAAGCGACCGGACGATGAATCCATCGGTCCCGTGGCATACGATCTCTGGTACAGACCCACGCGGGGTCGCGATCACCGGCGTCCCACAGGCGAGCGATTCCACCATGCTCAGCCCGAACGGTTCGTTGAAGTTGATCAAATGGAGGAGCGCCAGTGCGCCGCCCAATAATCGATTGCGTTCCTCCGGGCCAGCTGGCCCAACATACACGATCTGTTTGCCATCGATGCATGGAGCGACGCGACGCTCGAAGTACTGCTGGTCGTGGACGATACCGGCGATGATGAGGCGTCGTCCTGCCCGCTGTGCGACGGTGATTGCTTCTGCCGCGCCCTTGTCCGGGTGAATTCTGCCGAAGAACAGCAAGTAGTCACCATGTTCCTCGCGTGGCGTGAAATGTTCAAGCATGATCCCATGGTGGATCGTGGCCAGATAGCGCAGGCTTGGGCGCCGGTCAGCATCACTGATTGAGATGTAGTGGCAGACATCATTGTAGCGCTGGTAGACAGGCACAATGCGCTCGGACGAAAATCCGTGGATGGTCGTGATCACCGGTGTCGTCACCAAACGGCTCCAGGTGAGCGGCGTGAAGTCGAAGTGGTTGTGAATCAGGTCGAACTCACCAGCGCGCTCGAAGACCGACGCGATGTGCAGGTGCTCCCAAACCTTGGGATCGATTGACTGGTCCTCTTCGTACCCTCGCGCGCAAACAGCGCTGAGCTTGGCGCTCGTGACTGAGTCGGCTGTCGCAAACAGCGTCACGTCCAACCCACGCTGGACGAGCCCTTCGGTGAGTGTCGAAACGACCTGCTCCCAAGGCCCGTAGTGGCGTGGGGGCACGCGCCAGGCGATTGGTGCGAGCATGGCGATGCGCATGTGTGACGTTATCCCGGCTGCGTCCGCAGCCAAGCAAGCAGATCGTCGAGGTTGGCTGTTGCCAGGGCGACACACGTATCGGCGGCGCCGTAATACATGAAGAGCTGGTTCGTTTCCGGGTGGAGCGTCACGCCACAGGGAAAGACGACATCCGCCACATCACCAACCTGTACATACGGTCGCTCCGGGGCGAAGACCCATTCATCGCCTCGGCGGATGACCCGTCGAGGATCATCGAGATCGACCAGCGCTAACCCGAGCCGGTACAGGCAGCCTGCTGGGGTGTTGCGCACTCCGTGATAAATGATCAACCAGCCCTCAGGGGTCTCGACTGGCGGTGGCGATAACCCGATCTTGTTGGCGTCCCACCAGGCGCCGCGGCGTGCCATCAGCGCGACGCAGTGGTCGCCCCAGTGCCGAAGGTCGGGTGAATAGGAATACCAAATATTCGCCTGAGCCCCCGGGAACTGCGCGACAGGGCGGTGGATCAGCAACCAGCGCCCATCGAAGCGCCGGGGGAAGAGCGCCGCATCCTTGTCTTCCGGCGGCATGATGACGCCCTTGCGTTCAAACCTCTGGAAATCGCTTGTCAATGCCAAGGAAACCGCGGGGCCACTCGTCGAATACGACGTGTATGTGACGACGTACGTATTGAGTTCTCCTACCCAGGTTATGCGAGGGTCTTCGATCCCCCAGATCTCCTCGGGATAGTTCGCCGGGTCCGGCGCCAGTGTCGGCTCCGGGTCAATCCTCCAATTGTTGATTCCA
>QEUZ01000043.1 GCA_003577355.1 Chloroflexota bacterium
CGCTGCATGACGACGGCACGCGCTTCGTGCTCGATGCAGACGCCCTGAAGAGCGTCATCGATGCGCGCACGCGCATCCTGCTGCTCTGCAGCCCGCACAACCCCACCGGGCGCGTCTTCAGCCGCGCTGAACTCCAGGACATCGCGCAGGTCGCGCTGGAGCACAACCTGACAATCGTCTCGGACGAGATCTACGCCGATGTCGTCTTCACCGGCCACCGGCATCTGCCGATTGCCATGCTGGCGCCGGAGGTCGCGGCGCGGACGGTCACGCTGGCATCGGCCACCAAGGCGTTCAATATTGCCGGGCTGCGCTGCGGGCTCATGCACTTCGGGTCCGCCGACCTACAGCAACGGCTGCTGCAAAGGTTGCCGGAAGGGCTGCTTGGCCCGATCTCCACCGTCGCGATGGATGCCACCACCGCCGCCTGGACGGCGAGCGACGACTGGCTGGAGTCAGTCCTCACCTACCTGCAGGCGAACCGCGACGAGATCGCCCACCGGGTGGCGTCCGACCTGCCGGGTGTGCGCTACTTCCCACCGGAGAGCACCTACCTGGCGTGGCTGGACTGTCGCGAGCTCGGCCTGGACATGCCGCCGGCCCAGTTCTTCCTCGACCACGCGCGTGTCGCCCTGCGCGGCGGCAGCGACTTCGGGCTTGGCGGCGAAACGGGTGTGCGGCTGACATTCGCCACCTCCGCCGCGATCCTCGGCCAGGTCCTCGACCGGATGAGCGAGGCTGTTGAACGACATCCCAGGGTCGGGTAGTCACCGGCATGCCGTGCTGCACTTGCGTGAGATGGAGGCACAGGAATGACGACACCGTGGACCTACCTACCCGCTGATGCGGGGGCGATGGCGATCGACCGCGCGTTCTACGGGCGGCTGGCGACTGAGACAGCCAGGCGCGAGCTGGTCGACTCGTTCGTGATCCCGATCCGCTCGGGGCGCGCCTGGCCGGTGCGGGCGGGGCAGCTCTGCCGCGTCGTCGTTATTGAAGGGCCGCAGGTGGCCGATTTCAACGCCTGGAACCTGCACAACCCCCGCGAGCGCTTCTGGGCCGCCCGCACCAAGCAGCTCGAAGCTTCGCACGTGACGACCGGCAACCGGCTCTGGTCGTGCCTGCCCTACCTGCGGCCCATGCTGACGATCACCAACGACACCATCGACTACGGGGTGGACGAAGACGGTGGCCGCTGCCACGACTTGCTCGGCACACGCTGCGACCCGTATGTCAACAAGCTGCTGACCGGCGCAGAGTTCGACTTCTCCTGCCACTCCAACCTGACCCGCGCCGTGCTGCCCTGGGGGCTGAGCGAAGCCGACGTGCACGACGTGCTGAACATCTTTCAGGTGACCGGCCTGACGAAGGACTCCGACCGCTACTTCATGAAGGCCAGCCCCGCGCAGCAAGGCGACTTCTTCGAGTTCTTCGCCGAGATCGACCTGCTCTGCGCCATCTCCACCTGCCCCGGCGGCGACCTCTCGCTGCCCCTCTGGGGACCCGACGCCACTGACCCCGTCTCCGTCTGCCGCCCCCTGGGTGTCGAGGTCTACCAGCCGGACGCAGCCCTGCTGGACGGCTGGCAGTCGCCACAGCCGTCGGACTACGCTGGGCTGCACGGCATGACGCTGCCGGTGTTTAGGCGGGAGTAGCTCTGCAGCGCACGACATACCTTGCCGTTGCCGCTCGGTGACGCTGTACTACTCGATGTGTGGAGCTGGCGACGATTCAGACGTCGGCAACAGCACTTGCTCACGAATGCGCAGACCCAGCGCATCCGCGACGGCCTGAAGTCGGTCAAGGCCGACTCCGGCATAGCGCGTCGCCTCCCAACGCTGCACCTGTTGCTTCCTAAGGCCGAGCCGCTGTGCGAGTGCTTCCTGAGAGATCCCCGCTGCTATGCGCGCCCGGATCAGCGCGTCGGGCAGCTCTGTCAGAGAATGAAGTTCAATGACGCGTACATCACCACGGCGCAGCGCATCGTATGCATCCAGGTCTGAGCGCAATTCCTCAACCTGGCTCGCATACTGGTCGAGCAGTGCTTGGCGAGCCCGCTCGTCGAGCGTGCCGGCCTGCTCGAAGACAGCAGCCATGTCACGCTCGAAGCGTTCGACCCAAGCGCGGGTGATGCGATACTGTCGTTCATTCGTAATCATGGCAACCCTCGCAGATCCAGCGCGACGATTCCCTTTGAGTCGCCGGTTTGGCGGTCGTGCTGAAAGAAGTCCAGGAAGGTTGTTCCCCACGGGTCCGCCGCCCCGGACGCAATGAACAGTTCACCGCCGAACTTCGCCTTCTGCGCCGCCCTGCGGTTTCGCCAATCCAACAAGACCGGGTCAAGTCGATCGAGCAACGCAAAGTCGACTCCAGCCAGTTCCCAACAGGCATCAAAGTCGTTGGGGTCCGCTTTGGCAGAGACAAAGCTGCCATCCACATAGGCGCGTGTGCAGCCTGCCTGCCGCAGCGTATCAAGCGCTTCTTTCAGGCCAGCGAGCAATCGCAAGCGATGCGCCGTAAAGCCACAGGCCGCCACCAATTCGCTCCATGTCGCATAATGGATCCCTGGTGGCAGATTTCCTGTGACAGGGTCAGTCGCAGGTATCATAAAGACAACACTAGCATTGTCTTGATCGGCCGTCAACGTTTCAGCGCGGTGTCGACGATACGCATCGCCCCGGAAGTCGCGAGTGGCGGATCGCGCTCAACATCTTCCCAGTGACCGGCCTGACGAAGGACACCGACCGCTCCTTCATGAAGGCCAGCCCTGCTGGAGGGCTGGCAACCGCCGCGGCCGTCGGACTACGCTGGGCTGCACGGCATGACGCTGCCGGTGTTTGGGGAAACGCGTTGAGTTGACCAGTAGAGTCTTCAGGTCGACGATTGAACGGAGGTTGCGATGCTGGCCTACTTTTTCTTCGGCGCACTCGGCCTCGTCGTTCTGGGCGCTGTGATCTGGCTCAGCCAGCGGGTCAGGATGCGGACGGTGAGGTCCCGGCGTCACGACATAGGGACTAGCGGGCAGGCACAGCGCGAGGCCGAGTTCACAACACGCAACAACCTGCCATTCCGATGACGACAGATTGGCCCGCCGCGACACACCCCACTCATCCCTTGGCAGGCCCGACGACCGCATTGTGCGCGGAGCCACCTACTCGGGCCGCTCCACTGCGTACTGCATCAGCACGACACCGGAGGGGAGCGGCTGGGCCGCGACCAGCCGCAGGTTGAGCCGCAGGTCGTCTGGAAAGACTTTTTTGCCGCCGCCGAGCACGAGGGGGTAGACAATCAGGTGGTACTCGTCGATCAGGCCATGGCGCGCGAGGGTGTGGACCAGCACGCTGCTGCCGTCGATGAGGATGTTCTTACCCGGCTGCGCCTTCAGCGCGCGCACCTGTTCCACGACGTTGTCGCTGATCAGGGTCGAGTTGCGCCAGGCATCGGCCGAGGTCAGCGTGGTGGAGACAACGTACTTGCGCATGCCGTTGAAGCCGAGTCCTTCGGGGGCGCTGTCCTCTGGCATCGGCTCGAAGGCAGCGCCGTGGATCTGCCACGTCTTGCGGCCGAGCAGCAGGGTGTCCCCCTCCCGCACCGTCTGGTCGATGTGGGCGCCGATCGCATCGTGCCAGTACGGCCAGGTCCAACCGCCGTGGGCGAAGCCGCCCTCGGTATCTTCATCCGCACCACCCGGCGCCTGCATCACGCCATCGAGCGTCATGAACTCCGAGACGACGATCTTGCGCATCCTGCGGCTCCTTACCACCTGTGCTGGGGCGAGCGCCCCTCTACAGAATACGTCGCTTAGCACGCCGCAGAATCGACAGAATGCAGTTGGTTCTTCAGCAGACGCTGTGCCGCTGGCCTCAGAAGCGGCATGAAATGTCGGAGGCTCGTGCAGCGGCGCCCATCCAGGGCGACAGATTCGGGATGGCGGCCCCGCTGTACCTCGGCGTGTGCCGGACGTGCGGGCGACCGGGCTGCCGGTGAACGACTCGTTGGGGTGGCCCACGCAACCAGGGGTGACTCCGCCGGTGCTAGCAGGGTCTGCGGCGCCCCAACACCGGCGGTGAACGTGAACCGAGCGATCAACGCGGTCTGGCGCGCCATGATGCCTACCGGCGCACCTCTGCCGTTCCTCTTCGGCCGTTGGGGGCGGGCTGGGGTTCTTCCGATAGTCCTGCGCCAGGGTGGCCGGCACGTCCTATCCGCCCCACCTGACGGTGATCCACCCACAGGCAAGCAACTGCCGCACCCGCAACGAGTGCGATCCAGACGTTCAGCTGGGTAAGTGACACCAGTAGGCTGACCGCAAGCACAAGCGCGATCTGCAGTCGTCGATCGCGAAGGAGCATGGGCAGGCTGATCCCAACGAGCGCGCTACCCCCGGCGATCTGCGCTGGGAACAGCCAGCCGTCAGCCGCGATGAACGCCAGGCTGATGACCAGGAGGCCCAATAGAGCGGAGAGCACGTACCCGATGCCAGCCGTGTCCCAACCTACGTCTCTGACACGAGGCTGCGTCCGCAGGTGGAGCGCGCCAAAGAACAGCGCTCCGGTCCCAAACGCAACGAGGTGCTCGAGGTCCGTGAACGTGTGGTGGACGATCAGGAGAGTGACCAGTGCCCCGATCGCCAGAGCCGCAAGGACACGAACTCTGCCGTACCAGACGCTCGGCCAGCCAAGCCAGGCGCCCGCCGCACACCAGCAAGCAGCGGATGAGCCAACCTCTGCCGTTGCAACGGCAGACACCGGGGTCCCATCGAACGCCACCACTGCAACGTGCCAGATGGGGACAGCGATCAATGTCGCCGCCAGTGTGCCGGCGAACCAGACGACAACGGTCCACCTCACGCCATAGCGGTACTCGTACGCCCCGACCATCACGGCGACCAGCACAAGGCTCGACAGCATCGCATTCGGGTGGTCGACGATGTAGTTGGCAGTAAACAGCTGCCACACGTCACCAGCACGAACTTGCTCGAGGCTGAAACCGGCGTTCTTGAGCAGCTCGGGCGACGGAGGGTGTGCCAGCGTCCCGGTTGCAAGGGCAACCGTCAGGATCGCCACCAGTGAAATTGTTGTCCACGGGATCGCTCGGACGAGCCTGACGGTCGAACGCGAAACGCCACCGTGTGCTGGTGTCATGCCGGCTGCACCGACGATTTTGGCCCAGTTGGGCGGCAACGGATGGTCATTGTTTGCCGTTCAACCTCGCATGCCAGCAACGGTAGGGACAAGCGCCGGATATGACGCATAGCGTATCCACCCACCATTATTCTGTGGGACACGAGCGCGTGCTCGAACACGATTGAACCTCCAAGGTATCATTTACTCATACAAGACAGCACCGGTTGGCGCGACGCGCCAAGTCCAGAAAGCGCCTGGTCATCCAGTTCGTGACGCGCGATGCGTCATCGCGTGCATAGCACCGTTGCACAAGCCATAGTACGAGAAGGGTTAGCAGCCATCAGCGAGCAGATCCAAGCGACCACTCCGGACACGTCTTCGACGCTCTCCCGGTTGGCCCCGTATCTCTGGGCAGTGGGCGGGCTCGGCCTGCTGGCAGTCTTCGTCCTGCGGGAACGGGGCGAGGTCACCAACACCGTGGCCGCGCTGCGCACTGCTGCGCCAGTCTGGTTAATCGTCGCGATCCTCGGGGGAGTAGGCGCCAAAGTTGCGATGACCCTGGCATATCGGACGACACTGAACCGCATGGGGCATACGGTCGGTTTCTGGCCAGTTCAGGTTGCGCTCCTGCAACGCGATGTTGTCGCGACAATTGTCCCGATCGGTGGCCCGGCCGGGATGTACGCATTCTCGCGCACGCTTGACCGGAGCGGGGTACGAACCGCAGATGCCGTCTACATCTATGTCCTGAACGGCATCCTCGGGTATCTCTCGTTCGCATTGTTTCTGGTCCCGGTGCTCGGGCTCGCAGCGTTCACCGGTGGAATGTCGCGGACGGTCTCTCTAGCCGCCGGGCTGTTCGCTGTGTCGGTCGTCGTGCTGGTGGCAGGCGTCATCGCGGTACAGCGCGGGATGGGCGAGTCGGGGCGAATCGCTGCACGCTTACCGCAGCGGGTACTCCGGGTTATCGAGTATGTCCGCAGCCAGGACATCCAGCCACGGTATCTCGCATATGCGCTTCTGTTGCATCTCACCGTTGAGCTCTGTGGCGTGGCAATGGTCTATGGGTCGCTCCAGGCGGTGCACGCCAATCTTTCCGTGTTACAAGCCTGCGTGGGCTATGCGGTTGGCTCGCTGTTCATGCTCATTTCCCCCGTCCTGCAGGGGCTTGGGGTGGTCGAGCTGACGATGACCGTTGCCCTGACCCGTTTCGGCGCCCCCAGCGGCGTCGCGCTCGGCGCAGTCCTGCTCTACCGCGCGGTGGAGATCTGGCTGCCGTTTGCCGTTGGCGTGTCAGTCCAAGCTGCTCGGCCGGAGGTCCGCCGGCATGCCGTCCACCTTCCGGCGGTCCTGGCCGGTGTCGTTGGCGTGCTGTCTGTGCTCTCGGTTGTCGCCCCTCGGATCGAACAACGGTTCAACCACATGCACGCGTATGCGTTCCGGGCGCCCGAAGACTTCTCTCGACACCTCACCTTGATCGCCGGGTTCTTTCTCATCTTCTTGTCGTACAGCCTGTGGCGACGAAAGTACGTGGCCTGGGTCGCAGCCTTGGCCCTGCTTGTGATCACTACCCTCACGCACCTCACGAAGCGCCACGACCAGATCGTCGCCATCGTCGCGGCAGTCAACATTATCCTGCTGGTTATGCAGCGCGAGCGCTTTCGCGTCCGAAGCGACCTGCCAACGATCCGACAGGGGGTCGTCCGCTTCATCGTGAGTCTCGGCGTGGCCGTGGTATACGGCACGCTGGGTTTCTTTCTGATCGACCAACGTGCCTTCGGGGTTGAGTTCAACCTTATTGGAGCGGTCGAAGAGACGACGCGACGGTTCCTGGGGTTGAATGCCACAAACCTTGAAGCGCAGACACGCTACGCGCGGTGGTTTCTCGATTCGCTGACGCTCATTGGCATTGTCTCACTGTGTTACGCGGTCTTCTCACTGGCGCGGCCGGTTGTCTGGCGCCGCTACACCCTGCCCGCCGAGCGTAATCGCGCGCGTGCGCTGATCGAGCAATACGGCGACTCGTCACTCGATTTCTTCAAGTACTACCCCGACAAGTACTTCTTCTTTTCATCGACTGATCGTGGAGTCGTTTCATATGGCGTGGCTCTGTATACGGCTGTCGCGCTCGGCGACCCAGTCGCGACCGACGATGTGGAGTGTGAGCGTGTCACGCGGGAGTTCCTCGACTTCTGCGATGCGAACGACTGGAATGTCGCATTTCATCAGGTCCCGGCGAAACGGTTACCACTCTATACACGGCTTGGGTTGCGCACACTGAAGATCGGGGAGGATGCTGTCGTCGACCTGACGACTTTCAGCACTCAGGGGGGAGCGTGGAAGTCCATCCGTTCTTCGATCAACCGCCTGGAGCGGGAAGGCTATCGCGCGGTCTTTACCGCGCCGCCGCAATCTGATGCGCGGCTGGAACAGCTCCGGGCAACGTCGAACGCCTGGCTCGGGATCCATGGCCGCCGCGAACGGGGCTTCACGCTTGGGCAGTTCCACGACGATTACATTCGCCACAGCCCGATCATGGCTATAGAAGATGCTGCCGGCGATGTCGTCGCCTTCGCCAATCTCATCCCATGCGGGGGACCGGGACTCACGTCGATTGACTTGATGCGACGGCGAGAGAAGCCCAGTGGGTCGATGGACATGCTCTTCATCAAGCTGTTTGAATATGCCAAGTCGGCCGGGTTTACACGGTTCTCTCTTGGCATGGCCCCGTTCAGCGAGGTCGGCAATGCTCCCGGCGCAAGCGCCACCGAACGCGCCATCCATCTGCTCTACGAACACTTCAACCGCTTCTTCTCCTACAAGGGTTTGCACGAATACAAAGCGAAGTTCCACCCCATCTGGGAACCGATGTACCTTGTGTACGAATCGGAGCTGACGCTACCAGTCGTTGCACTCGCAATCGTGCGCATCACCGAAGCCGACGACGCCACGACAATGGACCCGGGCGATGTCGAGTTCATAGCTGAGGCGGAATCGGATGATGCCGCTGACGAACTGCAAGAATCGAAAGCCTGACGATTCCGCGTATTCGCAGGTGGACATCGCCAGATGGGGCCTGCCACGAGTTGATACGAACCCACCTGTGCAGGATTTCTCCCCAGTTGTGCGCAACTGGCTTGATTGCGCGACGTTACCAGCGACATCGCGGACGACAGCACGGCTATGGCCAGGGCATCGTCACCAGCCTCGCTGCATTCCTTGCTGGTCCTCGCAGCCTTCACCAGCCGCCACGCGCCACAGAAAACCCACCCTTCAGGCCAACCGCGTATTCAACGCCAGAAGATGCGCCACTCCACATCCCCCTCTCCCGCCGTGCGGGAGAGGGGCTAGGGGTGAGGGTCCCTCCCGCGTACATATGCACATTGCGCTCAGGAACGGATGTTTCGCAGCGCTTAACATGACAGGGCAACGCCCCTGTGCCATTTCAACAACGTCCCGGTGGTCACCTACTGCGTGACGATAACCGGCTCGGCAGCCCCCGCGCTTCAGTTGTAGCGACCCGCCCGCAGCTTGCCGATCGCCTCGTGGGCGGCGTTGTGGCCTGGTGCGCCCATCACGCAGCCGCCGGGCCAGGCGCCGGAGCCGCAGAGGTACAGGCCGTGGATCGGGCCTTCGTACTCCTTCGACCCCGGAACCGGGCGCATGTCGAACGCTTGCTCCGGCACCAGCTCGCCCTGGAAGATGTGGCCGCCGGTGAGGCCGAAACGCGCTTCGAGGTCCGGCGGTCCGAGCACCTGCATGCCGACGACGGCATCCAGCACGTTCGGGGCGTACTCCGCGAAACGGGCAAGGGTGTGCCGAGCGATCTCATCGCGCCGTTCGTCCCAGGTACCCTCGGCCAGGGTGTAGGGGAAGTACTGGGTGAAGATCGCCAGCGTGTGCTTGCCCGGCGGCGCCACGCTGGGGTCGACCGCCGATTGCGAGAAGACGTTCATGAAGGGGTAATCGCTTGGCCGGCCATTGCGAGCGTCCTCGTAGGCGCGCTGGATGTAGTCGAGCGACTCGGCGATGAACAGCCCGCCGGTGTGACCGGAGGCAAGCTCGGTGCCCTCGAGCGCGGTGAAGCGCGGCAGCTCCTCCATCGCCAGGTTGATCTTCATCACCGGGGAGTCGATCTGGATCGCCTGAATATCACGCACGAACTGCTCGGGGAGTTCCTTGCGCTCGACGAGGGTTAGGTAGGTGCGCTGCGGGTCGGCGTTGGAAAGCACAATCCGGCCAGTAACTTCCTCGCCGCTGGTGAGTGCGACGCCAGTCGCCCGGCCATCCCGGATCAGCACTTGTTCAACTTCGGCGTTGGTGCGGAACTCCACGCCTCCATGAGTCAGGATGGAGCGCTGCATCGCCTGGGTGACGCTACCCATGGCGCCACGCACGTAGGCCCAGGCGCCGCGCGTGCCGGTGGCCATGCCCATCGCATGGTAGAGCACGACGTAGCCGGTGCCGGCGTCGTATGGCCCACGGAAGGTGCCGATCACCCCGGCCCCGCCGATCTCTGCCTGGATCTGCGGGCTTTCGAAGAAGTACTCGGCCAGATCGGCAGCCGAACCGATGAAGAGCTTCTGGAAGACATGCTCGTCCCCCGGCTGGGTGAACTCAGCGGCGAACTCGGCCCAAGAGGGCGGGTTGCGCAGGATGTAGCGGTCCATGATCTCGGCCCCGCGGCCTATGAAAGCGGAGTAATGCGGGTAGGCGGCGGCGTCCTTGGCGGAGAACTTGCCGATCTCGCGGATGGTGCGCGCGTGGTCCTCCCACATGTTGAAGTACTGGCCATCCTTGAAGGGCATGAAGAAGCGCGGGTCGCGCTCGATCATCTCCAGCCCATGCTCCTGGAGGTCCATCTCGCGCAAGACCTTCTGCGGCATCAGCGAGAAGACATAGGAACCGACCGAGGCGATGTAGCCCGGTGCGCCGGGGATCTCCTCAGAGATCGCCGCGCCGCCGATGGTGTGGTAGCGCTCCAGCACGCAGACGCTGAAACCGGCCCGCGCCAGATAGAAGGCCGCCGCCAGCCCGTTGTGGCCCCCGCCGATGATGACCGCATCGTACGTCTTCGCCATCGTTGCCCTCCGCTCGGTCCCGTTCTGGCATTGCCGCGGCGCGCGGCAGGCCGGTGCACTGTGATGCCGCTTTTCGCGCTGGTTCCGGGTGCGGGAACAGTGTCGCACGGATCCGTCGCCATCGTCATCCCCCGGAAGCAGGCATTGCTGGCGCAACTCGCTATCTTTGCCGGTTGCACGGCCGGATCGCGTTGCGTCGATAATGACACCGTCAGCGGGACTGGGTAGGAGGCATAACCTGATGCCGGGATCCGAATCAGCAGTCGTCATCGGCGTCGACATTGGCGGCACATTCACCGACCTGTGCCTGCTCGGCGCCGATGGCCGGGTCGTGACTGCGAAGCTGCCTTCGACGCCGGGAGACTACAGCGAAGGGGTTGCCCAAGCGCTGGCAGCGGCATTCGCTGCCGCCCCAGATGCGGCGCGGCAGCAGCACGAGCTGGTGCACGGCTCGACGATCGCGACCAATGCCGTGCTGGAACTGCGTGGCGCGAAGACTGCCCTGCTAACGACCGCCGGCTTTCGCGATGTGTTGGAACTGCGCCGTTTGCGCATGCCGCAGCTCTACAACCTGCAGTGGGAGAAACCAGCCCCGCTCGTGCCCCGCTCATTGCGGCTGGAGGTGCATGAGCGGCTCGACGCGCGCGGCGAGGTGATCGTCCCATTAGATGAGGAAGGCGTGCGACGCCATGCCGACCTGCTGCGCGAGCAGGGAGTCGAATCGGTCGCGGTCTGCTTGCTGCACGCCTATGCCAACCCTGAGCACGAGCAGCGTGTTGGAGCGCTGCTGCGTGAGCTGCTGCCGGGGGTGCCGGTGTCGCTCTCGACCGAGATCATCCGTGAAGCCGGAGAGTTCGAGCGCACCAGCACGGCCGTCATCAACGCCTACGTCCAACCAGTCGTCGGTCGCTACCTGACAGCCATCGAGGAGCGCCTGACATCGAGTGGCGGAGACAGCCGCTTGCTGGTGATGCAGTCGAACGGCGCGGTGATGCCGGCCGGGGCGGCGCGCCAGCGACCCTGCTACCTGATCGAGTCCGGCCCGGCGGCTGGGGTCATCGCCGCACAGGCGGTGGCGCGAGCGATTGACTGCCACAACCTGGTGACGCTCGACATGGGCGGCACGACCGCCAAGGCGGCCTTGATTGAAGATGGCGAGATGACGTTCGTCGATGAATACGAGATCGGCGCGGGGCTGACCATCGGCAGCCGCTTGATGAAGGGGGATGGCTACCTGCTGCGTATCCCGGCCATCGACCTGGCCGAGGTCGGCGCGGGTGGCGGCTCGCTCGCCTATGTCGATGCGGGCGGCGCGCTGCAGGTCGGGCCGCGCAGCGTTGGCGCCGACCCCGGCCCGGCCTGCTACGGGCGCGGCAACAGCGAGGCGACGATCACCGACGCCAACGTCGTGCTGGGCTACATCGGCCCAGAGCGCTTCGCTGGTGGCGCGTTGCAGCTGGACCCCGCACTCGCGCAGCGTGCATTGGAGCGGCTGGGGCGACAGCTGGGGATGGATGCCGCAGCGGCGGCCTACGCGGTGCATGTCGTTGGGAACACGCGTATGTCCCGCGCCATCCGGGCGGTCAGCACCGAGCGCGGCCACGACGCGCGCGATTTCACCCTGCTCGCGTTCGGCGGAAGTGGCCCACTGCATGCCGCGCAGCTGGCGCGCAGCCTGGGCATTCGGCGCGTGGTCGTGCCGCCGCTGCCCGGTGTGTTCAGCGCGCTGGGGCTGCTCTGCGCGCCGGCCGGTTACCAGTTCGTCCACACCTTCCGGGCGCGGCTCGACCGGCTCAGCGATGCAGGACTCGCAGCAGCAGTGGACGATCTGACCGCGCAAGCGCGCCTCGAACTGCGACGGCTCGGCTACCCTGCCGACGCGGTCGAGTTCGGGTACGAGGCAGACCTGCGCTATGTTGGCCAGCAGTTCCGCGTGCGGGTAACCCTCCCCGATCTTGCCGCGATACATCCAGATGGCGCGGTCGCCGCTGTACGGCAACGCTTCGAAGACGAGCATGAGCGCCGCTACCACCACCGCGCACCGCAGGCTCCAGTGGAACTGGTCGGGTTCCACCTCGCGGCGCGGGTGCGCGCGCCAGCGCCGCTACTCGATCTGGCCGGGGTCGCCGCTGACATGTCCGGGCCAGCGGCTCCCTCTGCTGCCACGCGCCCCGCCTACTTTTCACGCGAAGAAGGCTTCGTGGCGGCACGGTTGCTCCGTCGCCAAGACCTGCACACTCCGGTAACCGGCCCAGCGCTGGTCGAGGAACCGGACACGACGATCGTCATCCCGCCGGGTTGGAATGCGCGGCTCGATGAGCAGGGCAATGTCGTCATGACGGTGGAGGAGTGAGCGTGCAACTGCCGGACGAACTCGACCCGATCACGTTTGATCTCGTGCGCAGCACGCTGGAGTCGATCGTCGACGACATGGCGCTGACGATCGTGCGCACCGCCTACTCCAATGTCGTGCGCGACAACATGGACTTCTCAACCGGCTTCTGCAACCGCCACGGCGAGCTCGTGGCCCAGGGGCTGACCATCCCGATGCACCTCGGCTCGGTGCCGGACGCGATGGCAGCCATGCGGGCCGCGCTCGGCGACGAGCTCGCGCCCGGCGACATCTGGACGATGAACGACCCCTACGAAGGGGGCATGCACCTGCCCGACATCTACGTCGTCAAGCCGATCTTCACGAGCGACGAGCGGCTGGTGGGCTACGCCGTGACGATCGCCCACCACACCGATGTCGGCGGGCGGGTGGCCGGCAGCAACGCCAGCGATTCGACGGAGATCTACCAGGAAGGGCTGCGCATCCCGCCGGTACACCTCTACCAGCGCGGCCAACCGAACCGCACCCTCTTCCGGCTGATCGAGAAGAACGTGCGCGTGCCGGACAAGGTGTTCGGCGACCTCAACGCCCAGATCGCGGCCTGCCGGCTGGGTGAAGCGCGCTTCCTGGAACTGCTGGCGGCGCATGGTGAACGCCAACTGGAACGCTACCTGACGGAACTGCTGGACTACTCCGAGCGCCGCGTGCGCCAGGAGATCCGCGCGATTCCGGACGGCACATACGTCTTCGAGGACCATATCGACGACGACGGCATCGACCCGGACCCACTCACCATTCGCGTCGCGCTGACCGTGCGCGACGACACGATCCACGCCGACTTCGCCGGGACGACCCCGCAGGTGAAAGGCGCGATCAACGCGACCTTTTCGGTCACCCGCTCGATGGTCTATGCGGCGGTGCGCTGCGTGCTCTCGCCGGACATCCCGAACAACGCCGGCATGTTCCGCTCGATCACGATCTCCGCCCCGGAAGCGAGCCTGGTCAACCCGGTCGTGCCGGCCTCTTGCGCGGCGCGCGGGCTGACCGGCTTCCGGCTGGGGGACACGTTGCTGGGGGCGCTGGCCCAGGCCGTGCCGGAGCGGGTCTTTGCCGCCGGAGAGGGGGGGAACACCGGCATCTCGATCGGCGGCTACGACGCGCAGCGCAACCCGTTCATCTACGTCGAATTCATCTGCGGCTGCTGGGGTGGCCGGATGACAAAGGACGGCATCGACGGGGTCACCAACCCCTTCAGCGACCTCTCGAACAACCCGATCGAGATGACCGAGGCGGAGTACCCGCTGTTGATCGAAGCCTACGAACTGGTGCCCGATTCCGGCGGCGCGGGTCGCCAGCGCGGCGGCATGGGGGTGCGCAAGCGCTTTCGCTTCACCGAGCGCGAGGCGGTGCTACAGGTACGCAGCGACCGCCAGCGCTTCCGCCCCTATGGACTGGATGGCGGCCAACCCGGCGCAGCCGGGCGCAACCTGTTGATCCAGAACGGGGTCGCCCAGGTCACATCATCCAAGCTCACCACCCTGATCCACGCGGGCGATGTCTTCGACCACGTCCAGGCCGGCGGCGGTGGCTACGGCGACCCACTGGAGCGCGACCCTGCCCTCGTCGCCCACGACGTGCGCGAGGGCCGCGTGTCGCCGGAACGCGCGCGCGAAGACTACGGCGTCGTGCTCACTCCCGGCACGGTGGAGGTCGACGCAGCGGCGACGTTGAACGAGCGGGGCCAGCGCGCGGCAGGTGGCATTGCCGGATGACGAGCACCTCAACTCCCCGGCACGATGCCCGGCGGTAATGACTCGATGTAGGCGCAGATCTCGCCGGGGCGGGTGAGCCAGATTGCGTCGCGGTGGGCGAGGATGTGTTCGACGACCCGCCGGAACTGGCGCAGCCGGTAGGGTTGGCCGACGATGAAGGTGTGCAGCACGATCGGCATGACCAGCGGCCGGCGTTTCGATTCCTCCAGCAGTTCGTCGAACTGGTCGATCAAGTTCTCGCACCACAGTGAGGATGGCGTGCGCCGGGTGACGTTCTCGGTCGAGTCGTTCAGGTCGAAGGCGTACGGCACCGAGAGGATCGGCCCGTGCTTGGTGCGGAACCAGACGGGCTGGTCGTCCAGCGGCCAGTCCAGCGTGTAACGGTAGCCGGCTTCCTTCAGCAGGTCGAGCGTATCGTGCGTTTGGGCGATGTATGGCCCCAGCCAGCCCAGCGGCTTCTTGCCCTCGTGGCGCTCGATGGTGGCAGTCGCCTCGAAGATGCAGGCGCGCTCCTCGGCGCTATCCATGTTGAACTGGCTTTCCGAGTTGGTGCGCCCGTGCCCGACGATCTCGTCACCCCGCTGGCGGAAGGCGGCGACCAGTTCCGGGCAGTAGCCGTACAGGGCCGAGTTGGCCAGCAGCGCGTAGGGCAGCTCGTACTCGTCGGCGAACTCCAGCAGCCGCCAGGCTCCGACCCGGTTGCCGTAGTCGCGCCAGGCGTAGGCGCGCGAGTTCGGCGGCGGCTGCGGTGCGCCGTAGTCGTTGCCAAGCCCCTCACCATAGGAGAAATGCTCGGCATTGAGCGCCAGGTGGACCGCCAGCCGCGCACCGTTGGGCCAGCTGTAATCCGGACGCGCCACGATTGGCGAGTAGTCGTACCGCCCGTGGGTCCTGAGCATGCGCGTTCCTTTCGATGCGTCGAACGCTCCGACGGCTCCCTGCGCCACCTGGCCCAACCGCCCGGGGTATCTTGGCAGCACGGCCGCCGAGAGGTGCGTGGACATAGCCTACACCCTGAGCGTGCGAGCTTCGCTGGTTTGACGACGCGGCGACGAGTGTGCTCAGCGCCACTCCTGGGGTGGGACACGCCCCTCTGCGCGACGTTCTCTCGCTCTCGACCCCGCACACCACCGCATGCGCTCTCTGCGACAGACGCAACCCGCCCGTGCCTCCCAGGGTATACCCCTGGCGCCACAGGCGGGGCATCTGATGCGGATGTTGTCGTCGAAGCGCGTGCCCATGCACGCCCCATCCCGCAATATCGTTGGGATACGCCCGCACACCCGGCTACGTTGCCGGCGCCGATATCCATCCGGCCCACAACGCGCTTGATACGATGAGCATGCGCGGCGGCTTCGACGCGCGGTAGAGAGGCGCGTATGAGCGAGCCGGCGGCACAAACCGAAGAGCAACGCCCTCCCGCGCTGGCGGCGCGCCGCGCGGCGCTGGCCGGTGGGGGCATCGCCTCGGCCGCCGCCATCCTGATGCTGGGCAATATCCTCTCGCGGGTGCTCGGGCTGGGCCGCGAGCAGGCCACCTCGTGGCTGTTCGGCACCGGCGACCTGGTCGCCGCCTTTACCATCGCCGACAACATCCATACCATGCTCTTCGACCTGGTGATCAGCGGCATGATGCAGGCAGCGTTGATCCCGGTGCTGAGCGAATACGCCGCGCTGGACAAGCGCGCCGAGCTGCGCCGGATCGTTGGCGCGCTGCTGACTCTGGCGGCGCTGGTCGTCGGTGCGATCGTCGTGCTGATGATGGTTTTCGCGCCACTGGTCGTCGCCGGCATGACCGCCCTGGCTGGCGAGGGGGATGCCCGTGGGCAGGAAACGGTCGACCTCACGATCGAGCTGGTGCGGCTGATCTTGCCGGCCGTCTGGCTGCTGGCGCTGGCGACGATCCTGATGGCGACCCTCTACGCCCTGCAACGCTTCGTGCGTCCCGCCCTCTC
>QEUZ01000481.1 GCA_003577355.1 Chloroflexota bacterium
TCCTGAGTGGTTCGGTAACGTAGCGCTCGACGTTTGTCAGCGTCTGCCGGCGCTCGGCATCGGCGGGCACGAACTTGCGATTTGCGCGGGAAACCTCGAAATAGTAACCGGCGACCTTGTTGTAGCCGGACTTCAGCGACTTGATCCCGGTTCGTTCGCGCTCGTACTGCACGAGTGCTTGAATACTTGTCTGTTCTTCCTCCAGCCGCGCCCTGAGCGCGTCGAGCTCAGTGTCCCAGCCGGCGCGCACCAGGTCTCCGTTTTCCCCGAGCGTCGCGTTGATCCGCGTCAGCAGTGCAGGTAACGGGTCGATATCCTCCAATGCTGCCGCCACAATGGACGGCAGCGTGCGTTCCGCAGACAAGGCTTCGGAAATTGCCTGCGCTTGGGTGAGTGATACGGCCAGTGCCTCGAGCTCGCGCGGTCCGATTCTGCCGGCGCCAGCACGCGTCGCCAAACGTTCAAGATCGCGCACTCCACTGAGCAAGCGCTGGAGGTTCAGCCGGAGTGCGGTTGACTGGTGAAAGAACGAAACGCCATCCAACCGGGTCTCGATGGCACCGGAGTCCACCAGTGGCCGGTGCAACCACGAGCGTAGCAGTCGTGCGCCGGGTGCAGTACGGGTGGCATTGAGGAGCCGGAACAGGTCAGGGCGACCCTTCGAACGCAGATCGAGTTCCAGGTTCTGCCGAGTCTGGAGATCGAGCGCCATGACGTGCCCAGCGGCATACGGCAGCGGGGTTTCCAGTGCATCCAGAAGTTCCTGGTGGCCATGTTGCAGGTACGCGAGCAAGACGGTGAATGCTGCGAGGTGTGCAGGCCGTAACGGGTCGTTTTGGGAACAGCGTGCCTGAAAATCCTGAACTACCCGCTCGTCCAGCGCAGAGCAATCGACGACGCGTACTATACGCTCGCCGATGCAGGACAAGCGGTCACTTCGCTGCGCGAGTACTTCCGCTGGGTCCAGGAGCGAGATGAGTGCGGAAACTGCGGACTCATCTTCTAACGGGAGGGCGTGATATTCGCAGGCTCCGGTCGTGACATCGACCCAAGCCATGCCGAGTAAGACCCCGTGTTGTGCAATTGCAAGCAAGTAGTTGCTGCGCTGCTCATCGAGGAGTGCCGGGTCGTCCAGCGTTCCGGGTGAAAGGACGCGGACCACCTCGCGCTCGACGAGGCCGTTGCCAGGTTCGGAGACCTGTTCGCAAATCGCGATGCGCAGCCCAGCGCGGAGGAGGCGACGCAAATAGCCGTGCAAGGCATGGTAGGGTATGCCGGCCATCGGCACTCGCCCGGTACGTCCGAACGAGCGCGACGTGAGCGTAATACCAAGCACCTGGTGCAGGGTGTGCGCATCGTCGTCGAACGCTTCGTAGAAGTCGCCGAGGCGGTAGAGCAAGATGGCATCGGGATGCTCGCTCTTGAGCCGCAGATATTGCTGGCGCGCCGGGGTTATCATGCCGGTCGCTAATGCCTCCCAACTCCCGCAGAGCCCAGGGAGGCGAGTATATCCCGCACGGACACACATGTGACAGGCGGGCACTGTATGCACGGGAAGGGTGAGGGGTAGATGGCCGGACGACCAACGACGTGGGTAACGAACGGGGTGGTTGCGACGCCACACTATTTGGCGAGCCAGGCCGGACTGCGCGTGTTGCAGATGGGAGGCAACGCAATCGATGCGGCGATCGCAGCCAACGCTGTCCTCCACGTCGTCTACCCGCACAACTGTCACATTGGCGGTGACTTGTTCGCGATCGTTTGGGACCCAAGCAAGCAGGAGCTGCAGGGCCTGAACGCGTCTGGCCCCGCTGTCAGCGGGGCGACGATCGAGCGGTTGCGGTCGCTTGGCTACACGGCGATGCCGGAACATGGTGTCCACACCATCACGGTGCCTGGGGCCGTGGCTGGCTGGTTTGCCTTGTTGGAACGCTATGGCAGCGGCCGGTTCGAGATGGGCGCGCTCTTGCAGCCGGCGATTACGTACGCTCGAGACGGCGCCCCGCTCTCGTTCAGACTCGCCGCGTACCTGGAGATGGTGCGTGACCGGCTGGCGCAAGACCCTGGCGCGCGTGAGCTGTTCTTCACTGGCCCACCGAAACGGGGCGGGGACATCTTCCGCCAGCCAGCGCTCGCGGACACCTACGAGCGCATCGGTCGTGACGGGGCCGCGGGCTTTTACAGCGGGCCGGTGGCCGACGACATCGTC
>QEUZ01000482.1 GCA_003577355.1 Chloroflexota bacterium
GAACTGTCGTTTGCCGTTCTCGGTGATCCCGATCTGCTCCTCGATCGAGCGCATGAGCCGCTCGTCCGGTTCAGACTCTTCTTCAGTAAATGGGTCTCGCACCCGTGTCTTGTTGCAGAACGCTTCGACGTTATCCAGGTAGTTGTCCAACAGCGTCTTGGCAGATTCCTCGTAGGCGTACACGAACGCGCGCTGCACTTCGCGCTTGGCATACTCGTCGTACTCACGGCGCGCCTCAGCGATCAGGTTGAGGAGGCGCTCGCGCTCCTCCCGGCCAATGCTGGTGTGTTGCTCAAGTCCGTCACGCAGGGCACGCAGTGCGTCGATCGCATTCACACAGGTGGTTTCATCGCGCACGATGGCAGCCGATAGCCGGTTGATGATGTAGCGTGGCGAGACGCCATCCATGCCCTCGCGGATCGCCTCGTCCTGCAGCTCCTTCACATCTTTCGGCGTGAACCCATCGACCGACTGCCCGTCGTAGAGCTTGAGCTTCTTCAGCAGACTCATGCCTGCCTTCTTCGACTCTTCCAGCCGGGAAAGGATCGCAAACGTCGCAGCAGTCTCCAACGTCCCCGGCGCCAGATGCACCGCACTTGTCGCGGACTGGCGCAGGAGCTTGCGGTAAATCGCAACCTCGTCACGCACCCGCAAGTTGTAGGGGACTTTGACCAGGATAATGCGGTCCTGCAACGCTTCGCTCTTGCGGTTGCCAACGAACGACTCATATTCATGCTCGTTGGTGTGGCTGACAACCACTTCATCAGCGTAGATCATCGAGAAGCGGCCGGTCTTGATGTTCTGTTCCTGGGATAGGGTGAGCAAGACATAGAGGAAGCGCTCATCGGTTTTGAGCATTTCGATGAATTCCATAAGCCCGCGGTTGGAAACGTTCAGCTCGCCATCGAAGCGGTAGGCGCGTGGGTCACTCTCGGAGCCGACTTCTCCGATCGTCGACAGGTCGATCCCACCAACAAGCTCCGATATGTCCTGCGACTTCGGGTCGGATGGCGAGAACGTACCGATCCCCAACCGGTGCTTCTCGGAGAAGGCGACCCTGCGCACTGGCATGTCCTCGGCCCGCCCGCCGAATTCGTTCTCTAGCCTCCAGCGGCAGGCAGGGCACAGGTCACCTTCGATGTAGATGCCGTACTCGCGCTCGATCTCAGGTCGCAACGGTTCCGGTATCAGGTGGAGCGGTTCTTCATGCATCGGGCAGCCGCCAATTGCGTAGACCGCCCCATCCTCGGTGCGGGTGTACTGTTCCAAACCGCGTTTGAGCAGCGAGACGATGGTCGACTTGCCGCCACCGACCGGACCCATGAGCAACAGGATGCGTTTGCGGACCTCCATCCGCTGAGCCGCCGAGTGGAAGTACTCAACCACTTGTGCCAACGACCGCTCGATACCGAAAACATCCTCAGCAAAAAAGCGATAGTTGGCCACTCCGCGTTCGTCGTGCTCTACTCCCGCCGAAACGATCATGTCGTAGATCCGGGCATGTGCCAACCGTGCCAGCCGCGGGTCGCGCACGACCATGTCAAAGTACTCGGCGAACGTGCCTTTCCAGTGCAGGCGCTGCTCTTCGGCACGAAACGCTTCTAACCGTTCCAGAAGTAACATGTCGGAGCCTCCGCTCGTGCGGTGGGCCGGCGACGACTCCGCGCCGGTCCCAGGAAATTGGGGTAACAACGACCTGCACAACGCCAGTTCCACAGCAGGAACCTGACGCCGTGTACGTGTGCAGTCGACGCTTTCCGATCGCCGGAGTTCGCCGAGGGAGAACCGGTGCGCGAGTCAGCGCCGGCTGCCATCCAATACTGGGGTTGAACCGAGGGGGCAGCTTCGCCACACAGCCGTGGTGGGCCGCCTGTCGGACCGTACTTAGAGTTGGGCTACAGCTCCATTCGCAGGGAGAACGATTCCGCTCACGGGCGCCTCGTCATCTGCATTGATGTACGTACACTGTGTGCGTATATTACTCCCGTGTGACATGCTTGGCAAGAGGGACTATCGTCCTTGTGGCGGCGAATACCGCAACGCCGAAGACCGACCTTACGCGCCGTGCACTGCAGATCAAGAGCATCCCACAGAGTGCGCAACCTGCACGTCACACATATCGGCGGTGAGAAGTGATGTTGCGCTGCAGTGGCTGGGCCGTCGTCTCAGCAAGTTAACGTACAGGCGCGGCCAGCGGTTGCATCACC
>QEUZ01000483.1 GCA_003577355.1 Chloroflexota bacterium
CGAATTGGGGAGTGGCCTGGGGGTGACCGCAACTGCGGCGCTGGAGGCCGGGGCGCATGTGCACACCATGGATTGCTCACCACTGGCATTGGCGCTCTGCCGTCGCAACGCGCTGGTCAACACTGGTCGCGCGCCGAGCACGCTGTGCGTCAACTGGGCGATGCCCGACCGCGTCAGCATGGCGCGCGCCGAATCGTTCGGCGGGTTTGGCCTGATCCTGGCGGCCGATGTGCTCTACGAAAGCCGCGATATCGCCCCCTTGTTGCAGACGATCGACCGGCTCCTTGCGCCGGATGGTGAGCTGTGGCTAGCGGAACCACGCCGCAGGACGGCCCAGCGCTTCCTCTCGACGGTGGCGCTCACCGGCTGGCAGGGAGAGAGCCGGCAAGCTGCCGGCCCGTGGTTCGACGGCTCGACCGACCCGGTGAACATCCACTTCCTGCGCCGGCCCAGCCGGGTCGACCTGCTCCAGAGCACCCTCGGCGGGTGGCGAATCTAACGGTAGGGGCCTGATGACTGGAACACTCGTGGAGTGACGAGTGACGAGTGACCAGTGACGAGTGACCAGTGGAGTGATCGTCCTTGTCTGAAGCGCGCTTCTCGGATGAAACGAGTTACCTTGACCCGACAGTGGACGGTGGTTGAAACACCAGGTTGCTGGCGGCGGTCCCTGTGTCGCGCTGGTCTGTTCTGGCTGGCTGCGAGCGTGCTATTTCTGGCGTGCAGTGGGCCGAGCGACCGTGACGCCACTCCAGATGCGTCGCAGACACTGGACGGTAGCTTCCCAACCGCCACGGCGCAGCCGACCCAGCCAGGTGGCCCAACCAGCACCACGACAGCCCCGACCGCCGTCCCGACGGGCGACCCCACCGCAACGGCGGCGAGCGCGCCGGCCGATACGCCAGTGCAGGCCAGCGCCACGACCGAGCGCACGACTGCGGAGCCGACCGACACGACAACCGCCCCCAGCCCAACCCCAGCCCCGCCATTCGACCCGAACCGGGTTATCCTGCGCGCCGAGCTGGTCGGTTCCGGCTTCGTCAACCCGCTGCTGGTGACCCATGCCAACGACGGCAGTGGCCGCATTTTTGTGGTTGAGAAGGTCGGCACGATCCGCCTGCTGGACGGCAGCCTGTTCCTGGATATCCGCGACCGTGTGCGCTCGCCGGCCGTGCCAAGCTACGAGCAGGAACAGGGCCTGCTGGGTGTTGCCTTCCACCCCCGGTTCGCCGAAAACGGCTTCATCTACGTACACTACAACGGCCTCGACGGCAACCACGTGCTCTCGCGCTTCAACCTGGGGGCCAACGGTCTGCCGGACCCGAACAGCGAGAAGGTGCTGCTCACCCAGGATCAGCCGGAGGTGAACTTCAACGGCGGCGCGGTCGTCTTCGGGCCGGATGGCTACCTCTACCTGGGGCTCGGCACCGGCGGCACTGCGGTAGAGCTGCAGTACGAGGCGATCAACCTGGGCAGCTGGCTGGGCAAGATCCTGCGCATCGACGTCGACAACGGCGACCCCTACGCGATCCCGCCGGATAACCCGTTCGTGGATGTGCCGGGCGCCAAACCGGAGGTTTGGGTCTACGGGCTACGCAACCCCTACCGCTTCGCCTTCGACAGCGCCACCGGCGACCTCTATATCGGCGGGCCAGGACAGTTCAGCTGGGACTGGATCGACTACCATCCGGCTGCCGGGTTGGGGGGCCAGCAGTTCGCCTGGCCAGAGTACGAAGGCGCGGTGTGCTGGGAGAGCTGGAACGATGTCTGCGACCCAGCCGGACTGGTGCTGCCGGTGATCGTGCGCCCCACCTACGGCAACAGCAACTGCGCGATCATCGGCGGCGATGTCTACCGCGGGGCAGCCTCGCCAGCGTTGCAGGGGGCCTACCTCTATGGCGACTTCTGCAGCGGGCGCATCTGGGGGGCCGCGCGCGACGCCTCCGGCGCCTGGGTCACGACCGAGCTACTGCAGGTCCCCGGCGCGCTGATCGGCTCGTTCGGGGTCGACGGCGCCGGTGAGCTGTACGTCACCGACATCGTGAACGGCACGATCTACCGCCTGGTCGGCACGCCCCGCTAGCCACACGCAGCCAACCCCCAGGGCTGTGTCAAAGTCGCTCAGCGTTGCTGGGGGCACGGGAACACCACCCGCGAGCCAGCCACCCTCGGGTCATCCTGAGCGAAGTCGAAGGATCTC
>QEUZ01000484.1 GCA_003577355.1 Chloroflexota bacterium
GTTAAGGAACACGTAGAGCGCGGCGATGTATAGTACGATCACCTGAATAACGGGCAGATCACGGTTGGCGACTGCGTCGGTCAATGCAGAGCCGACGCCTGGGTAGCGGAAGAGGAACTCCACAACGACGATCCCACCGGCCATCCACGCAACCTCGAGGGCCCCAACTTGGATGATCGGAACAAGTGCGTTCGGGAGCGCGTGCCGCGTCATCACGCGGCGCTCAGGAACTCCCTTCAGTCGTGCCATCGCGACGTACTCGCTCTCGAGCACCTCGATAGCCGACGCACGTGCCATGCGGGCGAGATAGGGAACGACCGCGAGTACGAGTGTAGCCGCAGGTAACACCATGCTACTGGGGTCACTCAAGACGAGCTCCCCGGACGGGACGACCGATACGGCGGGAAAGATGCTGAACACAGTCGTCGCGAAGACGATCGTGAGCAGGAGGCCTATGACGAACTCCGGCATCGCGACGAACACCAGGGTGCCCGCACCAATGGCCTCATCGATCAAGCGACCACGGCGGAAAGCAGCGGCAATCCCGAGCAGTACGCCCAGCGGCAAAGCTACCAACGCGGCCACGAACACGAGGATCAGCGAATTCACGATCCGATCGCTGAGCAGGTCGGATACGGGCACCCCCGCTGCAAGGGAATCGCCCAGATCCCCGGTCAACACGCCGCCGACCCAATCGAGGTACTGGCTGATCGCCGGCTTGTCGAGCCCTAACTGCGTCTCGAGCGCGGCCACTCGCTCAGGACTCGCGGTGCGTCCGAGGATCGCCTCAGCGGGACTTCCGGGCAACGCCTGCGTCGCTGTAAACACAACCACTGACACCAAGGCGAGGGTCAGTGCTCCGAGCGCGAGCCGCCGTGCTATCCAACCATATCTACGCACTGGACATCTGGCGTCCCACGAGGTCTACGCAATTCCCGAGGCAGCGACGCCTACACGAAGGAGACATTCTTGAATGCGTACGTGTGCAGATCCCAGCCGTTCACGTCTTCCGCGAATCCCGTGACCTTGTCGCTGTATGCGTCCAGAGTGTTGGCGAAGCCCCAGATGAGATACGCACCATTCTCATGCTCCCATCGTTGCATCTCGCCGATGATCTCGCAACGCTTGCCGTCATCGAACTCTTTGGTCGCGTCGTTGAACAGCTTGGTGAGCTTTGGATCATCGGTGTACGTCGCGTTGAATGCACCGCCCGGCATTTCGCTTTGCGCAGCGGTGTTGAGATACGGGTAATTCGGCCAGAAGTCGACGAGGAACGGGGCGTTGGCATACTCCCGATCCCAGAAGAGCGTCGAATCCACCTTTCGTAGCTTCACGTTGATCCCGGCTTCTGCTGCTTGCTCCGCGAACGCTTGCGAGGCTTCCACGATGCCCCCGGCGATCGGTGCCGTAACGAGCTCCACGGACAATCCCTCCTGGCCGGCCTGCTTCAGCAGCGAGCGCGCCCGGTCAACATCGCGTTCGCGTTGCGGAATCTCGTCTCCGGCGTAACATTTGTCGTTCGGCGAGAAGATGTCGTTTGCGATCTGACCGTTGCCGTCGAGGGAGGCATCGATCATCTGCTGCCGATCGGCGACGAGGCGCATCGCCTGTCTCACCCTCACATCATCGAATGGAGCCACATCCATTCGCATCATGAGCGGCCGCCACGCGCCCGTCTTCGAGTTCAACATGTTGATGCCGTCAGTTTGCTCAAACACCTGAACCTGGGACGCCGGTACCGCGTCGATCGCCTCCACCTGTCCACCAAGCAGAGCGTTGACGCGTGCAGAGTCGTCCATGAAATCGATGATGTGGAGCTCATCCACGTACGGACCATCCCCCCAATAGTTCTCGAACCGCACGAAGACGGAGTCGCTCCCCGGCGTGATGCTCTGGAACTTGAACGGTCCAGTCCCGACTGGCTTGCGCGGATCGAACCCTACCGGCACGATCGAGTCATAGGGATTGAAGAGCGCGTCAACGAACGGCGCAAACGGCCGCTCCAGCTCAAACCGTACTGTACGCTTGTCGAGCTTGCGGAACCTTTGTGGCCGCATGAAGTTCAGCGACCCAGCGGCCAACGTGGGCTTCGTCGGATCCATGATGCGTTCCATCGTGAAGATGAGATCCTCCGCGCCCATCGTCTTGCCATTGTGGAACTCGACCCCGTCGCGCAGTCGGACATCCCATGCGTCGCCC
>QEUZ01000485.1 GCA_003577355.1 Chloroflexota bacterium
GCGGCAGCCAGCTTACGCCGCAGGTAGTGGATGTACAGATCGACCACGTTCCCTTCCGGCTCCGCATCGTAGCCCCAGACCCGTTCGAGGATCTGGTCGCGGCTGAGCACACGGCCTGCATTGCGCAACAGGAGCTCCAACAAGGCGAACTCCTTGGGGCTGAGGTCCACGTCGCGCTCGCGGACTGCCACACGGCGCGTATGCTGGTCCAGCGCGACATCGCCAGCGCGCAACACGGTTGGCAGCACCGGGCGCTCACCACGGCGTGTCAGTGCACGTATGCGCGCGAGCAGCTCGGAGAACGAAAACGGCTTGCCGAGGTAGTCATCCGCACCAGAATCAAGTCCCTCAACACGCTCCGGCAGGTCGCGCAACGCACTCAGGATCAGGACGGGGGTATCGACCCCATCCTGACGCATCTGCCGGCAGAGCGCTAACCCATCGACCTCCGGCAACAGCCGGTCGAGGACGATGGCGTCGTATACCCCAGCCTGGGCCAGCTCCAAGCCTGTGGCACCGTCAAACGCGAGATCGACGTCGTAGCTGTTCTCACGCAGGACGCGCCCGATCAGCTCGGCGAGTTGACGTTCGTCTTCGACGACAAGGATGCGCATCGTTCCCTGTAGGCCGCAACGCGGCGCAGCATGGCCTCGCGGTCACGGATCGCGGCGGGGTGCGTTACCGGGTGCCGCCCGCGCTGCCCTGCCCGCAACAGCCGGTAGAACAGCAGGAACAGCACGACGGCAGTTGTCGCCAGGTACAGCGCGATCCCCCACAGGCTGGCGCTATCGCTCCCACTCCCGACGCCATGCACCAGCCCACCGAACCAGAGTGGGAAGGTGAGGTAGTGCAACGCCCGCCACCCCCGGCGACCAATCCAGCGTTGGATGCCATAGCTGAGCGTTACCCCAAGCATGCCCCAGGCAGTGATGATGCCCAGGTCGGTCCACGGTTGCCGCACCTGCGACGTGAAGGGTACCAGCACGCCGACGACACCGAGCGGGACAGTCGGGTCCAGCGCCAGTGCGAGCATGTGGACGACCAGTGCAACGAACGCAACCTCCGTCGCGAGACGGTGCACGTGCCAGTTCTCACCGTTGCGTCCGAACCACCCAAGTAACTTTGTCGTCATGCCCAGGCCGCTGACCACCGAAAGCCAGAAGAGCAGGTACAGCGAGAACCCGGATGCCCGCGCCAGGTACCAGGTCAGCGGGCTCCACGCTGCGCCGGTCATGACCGACGCAGCGAGCATGCCAGCAAAGCCCGCGGCGACGAACATCGTGCCGATCGACCAGATCAGGCCGGCCGATTCCCGGCGCTGCGGGTCAGGCAGCGATATCTGCTGATGCATCGGCTCCGTCACCTATCGTCCCAGCTACAACTTCAACCTCGCCACTCACCAGCACCACCAACGCGGTGAGGAACGGATAGCGCACACGCGCCACCTGCACTGGATCAGCCCCTCCCACAAACAGCGCCGTGGCGACAACCTCCGCCGCCTCCGCCGTTGGGGCGAGAACGGTTACGGAACGCACGCCAGAGAATGCGGGCAGGCCGGTGCGCGGGTCGATCAGGTGGTGCTGGCGCTGGCCGCCCACCTGCCAATGCCGCCGGTTATCACCCGACGTTGCAACCGCACCGGCCTCTACCGATAGCAGCGCGATATCCCGTGCAGGATCGGACGGGTCTTCAATTCCGACCTGCCACGCGTCCCCACTTGGGGGAACCCCCCACAGCCGCAGATCGCCGCCAGCCGACACCACACCGCCAGGCCACCCCGCAAGGTGACCGGCGAGGGTATCGGCGTAGAGCCCCTTGGCGATGCCGCCCAGATCCAGCATCACCCCCGCGGGTAGCCTGACTGTTCGCAGTGCTGGCGAAAGTTCGATCTGCGCGTTACGTAGAGGCGCCAGCCGCGGTTGCGGTACGTCGATGTCTCGCGGAAGATCCGCTAGGTGCTCGAAGCTCCGGTCGTAGCCCGCTGCCAGCAAGGCTGGCAGGACTGTCGGGTCGAAGAGTCCGCACGTTGCGGCCCGGGCCTGCAGCGCCGCGCGTACCCCGTGGAGCAGGCGGGGAGATACCTGCACGCGCTCGCCACTATGCGCGTTCAGCTGCGAGAGCTCGCTCGTTTGGCGGAACCGGCTGAAGGTCGCCTCCCACTCAGCGGCCAGCTCGGCTGCATG
>QEUZ01000486.1 GCA_003577355.1 Chloroflexota bacterium
CACCGCTGCCGTACTCGAGTACTCGCTAAAGTCCACCGACGCCACTTGGGACTACGCTAAGTGGCTGCTCCTGCCCAACGACGGCAACCGCTACGAAGTTATCGACGGGGTGCTCTACATGTCCACAGCTCCGGGGGTGCGGCATCAGCGTTGCGTGGTGCGCCTCATCGAGCATGTCGGGTTGCCGCTGCAGGCACGGGGCGTCGCGCTGGTGGTGCCGGCGCCGGTCGGCGTCATCATGCCGGGAGCCGAACCCGTGCAACCGGACATCGTCCTGATCCGCAGCGAGCGCACCAGCATCATTGCAGATGACGACCGCATTCGTGGCGTGCCGGACCTGATTGCTGAAGTGCTGTCACCCAGCAACCCGGAGCTGGATACCGTCGTCAAGCTGGCCGCTTACGCCCGAGCCGGCGTGCCGGAGTACTGGATCGTCCGCCCCGCGACACGCGACATCCTCCTTTACACCCAGCCGAATATCACGGCCGGGTTGTACGAGCAGGAGTTGGTAGTTGGGCCGGATGACACCCTCACATCACCGACGCTGCCGGTCAGCCTGCCGGCAGCGGCACTCTTCGACGACGTGACATAATCGCGGAGCAGGCTCCCTTCGCCATTGGCGAAGACGAGGGCCGGAGGGGCGCCCAACTACTCCGACCGGCCGCGCGAGAAGAAGTAGAGCGCCACCACCAACAAGACAATCAGCAGCGCGACATTCAGCAACCGGCCAGCGAGGCGCAGGAGTGAGCCAAGCAGCATCAACGCCAGGATCGCGGCAATGATGAGCCAGACGATACGGGGCATGCCACCAGCCTCTCAATCTGCAGCGCGGCGGTCGAGTGGGCCGAAGCGCTCTTCCATCGATGGCTCGGCGTAGACCCGCTGTGCGGGGACGCTGACCACCTCCAGCTCTGGGTAGCGTAACGCAGTGAGCGCACCGCCGAAGGCGCAGCCCTGGTCGATGTTGATCGTATTGTTGCGGAACTCGGCGCGGGGCGTCGGGGTGTGGCCGTAGACGACCAGTGCCTGGCCGCGATAGTCGGCCGCCCAGTCGCGTCGCACTGGGAAACCGTACTCGTTGAACTCGCCAGTTGGGTCACCCCAGCGGGCGAAGGCGCTGATGCTCGTGTCTACGCGCCCGATCATGCGCTCCTCAATGCCAGCATGCGCGACCACCAGGCGGCCCTCGTCGAAGATGCGGTAGGGCGGGCTGGCGATCAACAGCTCGACCACCGCGCGACGGAAGTCCTCGCGTTCGTCCTCCGGCAAGTCGTAGAACTCGCGCACCGTCCCAGCTAACCCATGGCTGAGCTGCACGTGCCGCCCCTGGAGGTAGCGCGCGAACTTGCTGTCGTGGTTACCCGGCACGTAACGGGCCGTACCGCGTGCCAGCGAGGCCAGCACCAGTTGCCAGACGGTAATGCTGCCCGGCCCACGGTCGTTGAGGTCGCCAATGAAGATGGCAGTACGGCCCAGCGGATGACGTATGCCCCGGCCATCAGGCTCCAACGTGTAGCCCAGCCGCTGCACGAGGTCCAGCAGCTCATCAATGCAGCCGTGGACATCGCCGATGATGTCGTAGGGGGGCGGGGTGGCGTCATGCACGTCAGGATTGTGTGCCAGAAGTGGGAATGGTGGCGGTTCGTGGTCCATCGGCAGTCGTGTTCTGTTGCTCGCGGATTACCAATAGCAGGGCGCCACGGCGCCCCAGGCAGGGTACACCATGCCGGCAGGACGTGACACGCTACTTGTCCACCCGGGTGGAAGTGCGGGCTGTGCAACCGCAGCCCCAGCGGGCCGTTGCCCGACACGACACAGCACGTCTGGCCAGCCACTGGAGCCGGTGATGGATGGCGGTCGTGCAGTTGCTGTGGGGAATATCCGCGCCAGCGCTACTCGTGGTCATGAGCGTGTGCCCCCGCACCCCAACACGTAACACGCGGGTCCGGTTCACGGCGGCCCCAGGACGTGTGAGAATGGATGCGGGTCGGCCCCACAACCCCAGCGCAATCCGTAGCCGGGGAGCCTGGGCTGGGGCACGACATAACGGCGCGGCAAGGAGTGAGAGATGGCGACGCTAGACCTGGTCATCCGGCGCGGCATGGTCCTGGACGGCACCGGCAACCCCTGGTTCGTTGCCGCCGTGGGGGTCCGCAATGGCCGTATCGCAGCACTCGGCGACC
>QEUZ01000487.1 GCA_003577355.1 Chloroflexota bacterium
ACAGGCAACAGGCAACAGGAGTCAGGACAGGTGGCTGGCAACGGGAGATAGGCAACAGGTGACAGATGACAGGCAACAGTGGCTGGATCGTCGTGGCGAAGTGAATGGGGGATCCGTGCTGCGTACGTTCCGGGAGCAACTCGTGGCGGCAGTGTGAAGGGAAGTGAACGAGACACGATGGCACGCAAGACAGCGCCCCTAGCGTTCGCTGTTGACCCTCTGTGGTACAAGGACGCGATCATCTACCAGACCCACGTGCGCGCGTTCTTCGACAGTACCGGCGATGGCATCGGTGACTTCGCCGGGCTGACTGCCAAGCTGGACTACTTGCGCGACTTGGGGGTCAGCGCCATCTGGATCATGCCCTTTTACCCTTCGCCCCTGCGCGACGACGGCTACGACATCGCCGATTACACCGATGTGCACCCGGCCTACGGCACGCTCGCCGACGTGCGCGCCTTCGTGCGCGCCGCGCATCAGCGTGGTTTACGCGTCATTACCGAGCTGGTCTGTAACCACACCTCCGACCAGCACCCCTGGTTCCAGCGCGCGCGGCGTGCCAAGCCGGGCAGCGTGTATCGGGATTTCTACGTCTGGAGCGACACGCCGGAGCGCTACCGCGACGCGCGCATCATCTTCAAGGATTTCGAGACATCCAACTGGAGCTGGGACCCGCTCGCCCAGGCCTACTACTGGCACCGCTTCTACCACCACCAGCCCGACCTGAACTTCGAGAACCCGCGGGTGCAGGCGGCTATCTTCCGCGTCATGGAATTCTGGCTCGACATGGGCATCGACGGCCTGCGGCTGGATGCCGTCCCATACCTCTACGAGGCGGAAGGTACCAATTGCGAGAACCTGCCGGCGACCCATGCGTTCCTCAAGCGTCTGCGAGCGCACATCGACGCGCGCTATCCGGGGCGGATGCTGTTGGCGGAAGCCAACCAGTGGCCGGAAGATGCCGTCGCCTACTTCGGAGCGGGCAGTGGGGACGAGTGCAACATGGCCTTCCACTTCCCCTTGATGCCGCGCATGTTCATGGCGCTGCGGATGGAAGACCGCTACCCGATCATCGACATCCTCAACCAGACGCCGGAGATCCCCCCAACGGCGCAATGGGCCATCTTCCTGCGCAACCACGACGAGCTGACCCTCGAGATGGTCACCGACGAAGAACGCGACTACATGTATCGCGTCTACGCGAACGACCCGCAGATGCGGATCAACCTGGGCATCCGGCGCAGGCTCAGCCCCTTGCTGGATAACAACCGCCGGCGCATCGAGCTGATGAACGGGCTGCTCTTCTCGCTCCCCGGCACGCCAGTGATCTACTACGGCGACGAAATCGGCATGGGCGACAACATCTACCTGGGCGACCGGAATGGGGTGCGCACCCCAATGCAGTGGAGCAGCGACCGCAACGCCGGCTTCTCCAGCGCCAACCGCCAGCGGCTCTACCTGCCGGTCATCGTTGACCCGGAGTACCACTACGAAGCGGTGAATGTGGAGACGCAACAGGCCAACCCACATTCGCTCCTCTGGTGGATGAAACGGCTCATCGCCCTGCGCAAGCGCCACCCTGCCTTCAGCCGCGGATCGCTCGAGTTCCTCTCCCCGAACAACCGCAAAGTGCTGGCCTACGTGCGTCGGGATGCGGACGAAACGTTGCTGGTAATTGCCAACCTCTCTCGCTACGTCCAGGGGGTCGAGCTCGATCTTTCCGCCTGGCAGGGGGTTGCGCCGGTTGAGATGTTCGGCCTCAACGAGTTCCCAGCAATTGGGGACTCGCCCTACTTCATCACCCTGGGGCCACATACCTTCTACTGGTTCAGCCTGTCGGCGAAGCAGTCCTCGGACTCTCACGACACAACACCGCAAGGTGGCGTGCTGGAGTTGACCGTGCCTGGTGGGTGGCAGGGTGTGGCCACGGGCGCTGGTCGCGCGGCCCTGGCCGACGCGTTACCGGCCTGGCTGCCATCGCAGCGCTGGTTCGCCGGCAAGGGGCGCAAGATCAAGTGGGTGCGCATCGCCGATGTCGTGCCGTTGGCCGGGTTTGACCTGGTCTTCGCCCAAGTCGACTATATCGACGGCGACCCTGAAACCTACCTGCTGCCGCTCGGCTACGCGCCTGACGACGCCGAGCTGCATCCGCCAGGGCTGGCCACGGATACGATCGCCCATG
>QEUZ01000488.1 GCA_003577355.1 Chloroflexota bacterium
CCTTCCAGGTGGCTCGGTGGGTTAGCAACCACGACCGATACACCTGGGAGGACATCCTGTCAATCAACTAGCACAACGCCCCAGTGACCAGTGACCAGTGACCAGTGACCAGTGGTTTGATCGTCTATGTCTGCGGCGCTCTTTTCTGATGTAACGAGCTGCCTTGATCCGACACGGAACGGTGGTTGGAACGCTAGCTCCCCAGTTCTCTGCCGGCCAGCCCAAAGAGCGCCGCGTAGGCCTGGTAGGCAGTTAGCGCGTCCGGCGCGGTATAGCCGACGGTGATGCCGCCCAGCCGCACAGCGCCCGGCAGGTCCATGGCGTAGTCGGCCATCGATTGCGAGGCGAAATCGACCTCCAGGTGGATCGGCGTGGTGACGACGAACGGCGCAGGGAACGCGCGCTGCAACGCACGCTCCATGCCGGCAGAGATACGGCGCAGCACCTCCTGGCGGGGCAGCAGGCGCGCGGCGTACCGGCTCAGCGCGTACTTGACGATGACCCTTTCGACCTTCGGCAACAGCTCGCGCGCCTCGGCGTTGACGATGTCGTCGCCGGTGATGAGCACGACCGGCACGCCGTAATGGCCGGCCACCATCGCGCTGAGGCCCGTCTCGCCAAAGGGCGAGCCGTTCACCCGTAGTTCGGCCACCACCGAGGTCCAGGCACGGGTGTGGGCGAGGATGCCGAAGTTGCCGGCGCGGGCGTGGTAGGCGAGCAACGCGACGGCATCGAACGAACCATCCAGCCCGGCTACCTGGCCCATTGGGCGCTGTGAGCCGCTAATCAGCTCGGCGCGTGGGTGCAGCTCGTCCAGCAGGATGTTGCGCTTGGTGCTGTGGGCATCGTTCACCAGCACTTCGCTCGCACCGCTGTTCAGCGCGCTTTCGACCGCCGCGTTGATCTCCTCCATCAGCCAGCCCTGGGCACGAGGGTATTCGCGGTGCGACTCGTCTGTCTGGGCGATGTCGACGATCCCGCCGACCCCCTCCATGTCGACCGAGATGTAGAGCTTCATACCGTGTCCTTACCATCTCCGGCAGTGCGCGAGGTGTTGGTAGTATCGATCGACGTCTAATCTCGCACAAGGACGCCTGGAACGTGCACGGACGCCTCAAGGCGATCGCTGCGGGGATACCCTCGCCTGGGCCTGCTTCCTGCCGATAGGGGCGGCGGAACACACGGCCACTGACGAGTTGCCTGCGTGGCTACAGCAGCGCTGGTCTGGCGCCGGTTCCCCGTATACTCGTTCCGTTCGACAGCACGCTGCGCACTGAGGGGCTTGTTCAATGCACGTGCAGTTCACCTCCAGCCATGTCGGTGGCGACTTCAGTTCCGGCCGGCTGGTGGTGCAGGCGGCCCTGGAGCAGCCAAGCCGCGGCATCAGCGAAGTGCGCGAGTTCTTTTTCGAGGTCCCGCCCGACTTCTGCACGCATAACGACCTGGTCGCGGCTGCCCTGCTGGCGCTGATTGGCCGCGGGTATACGACGGCCGGGTTCAACTTCCCGATCTCGGAGCGTTGCGCGCGGTTGCTGGCCTGGGTGCACCAGCTGGAGGACATCGGGCCGGTTGACGCGTCGCAGGAACCGCGCCGGCCAGGGACGCATTTAGGGGTGACCTTCAGCGGTGGGCTAGATTCGCTGGCCGTCTGGGTGCTGGTGCGTGACTACGCCGGTATCCCATTCAAATTGATCACCGGCGAGTTCGAGGGCTACTACCGCGAGGCAGTCGGCTATGCACCGTACCGGCGCGATGTCAGTTGCTACACCAACTTCCGGCGGGTCATCGGCGAGGTTGGCAGGCGCTTTGATGTCGTCATCCCACTCCTCTTCGCCGACTACGCCGACCTCGGCGCGTTCACCACCGGCCACACCTTCGCCAGCGGCCCGATGCTCTGGAACGACCCTCGCCTGGATGCCGAACCGGAGTTTCTCTGGATCAACATGTTCGCTGAGGCCGCTGGACTGCCGGAGGTGCATCTGGTGCGGGGCTTGGACACTGCCGGCCTTCTGCAGTTTCTCTATGCCACTGCGCCGGAGACGCTCGAGCGAGGCATGCATGTCACCTCGCGCCCCGGCACAACCAAGTACCGCGCCAAAGCATCTATTCTGGAGTACCTGTTCCGGCGCGATGGCGCTTCAACGCCATCCTGGCTGGCGAACATGCCGCGTGATCG
>QEUZ01000489.1 GCA_003577355.1 Chloroflexota bacterium
CCGGGCGAAATCTGCGCCAACGGAACGTGTGGGGCGCCGACCTGCGACAATGGTTCGTTCGAATGCCCAGAGGGTTCGTTCTGTAGCGAAACCACAGGGCATTGCGTCCCGTTGTGCGGCGTCTGCGACTATGTGCACTGCGGCGAATGTGAAGTGTGCGACGAGACGACCGGCGCTTGCATCCCGGTAGGCGACGGTGCGCTCTGCGATGGCGGCGCCTGCTGCGGCGGCGCCTGCTGCGCCGATGGCTTTGTCTGTCTCGACAGCGTCTGCCATTGCTCCACCGCGGGCGACCAGTGCGGTAGTGATGGGGACTGCTGCAGTCAGTTCTGCGATGATAGCGATCCATACATTGCTGTGTGCGGGTGCCAGCACTTCGGCGGCGCCTGTTTCAACAACAGCGATTGCTGCAGCGGCAGATGCTTCAATGGCGTCTGCGCCTGCGCTGGCGCAGGCGCCATCTGCGCTGAAGACGAAGACTGCTGCAGCGAAAAATGCGAAAATGGCGTTTGCGGCTGCGAGTATTACAGTTCACCCTGCAACTTCCACGACGAATGCTGCAGCGGCGTTTGCCACGACGGGTACTGCACCTGCTCCGCTGGTGGCCAGTCATGCAGCGACAATAGCGACTGCTGCGTTGGAGCGGACTGTGTCGCGGGCATCTGCGACTTGGCGTAGTCGTGGCATAGGACTGGGCTAGCAGATCACTGGGCCGGTCGTTCACCCAATTGGTGTGCCAGGCCGGCCCGGTCGTGCAGCATAGGCGTCGTGATACTGAGGCAGGTGTGGGCAACACCCGGACTCGTGGAGTGACCAGTGACCAGTGACGAGTGGTTTGGACGTCTATGTCGGAAGCGCTCTTCTCTGGTGCAACGAGCTACTCTGACTCGACAGTGGACGATGGTCGGAACACCAGCACTCCGCGCATTGACGAGCCCCTGAGCCGAATTGGAGCCGCGTCGTGAAGCCATCCAGCATCTCGGCGACCCTGCTCAGCCGCATGTGGGCGAACACTGTCGAGTTCTACCGTGTGTTTGCGCGTTGCTCGCGTCATGGCTGGGTTGTCGAGCGCGACGGGGTCGTCATGCTCAGCACTGGCATCCCCGCGCCCGACTTCAACCTTGCCTACCTGCTCCCCAGCCCGCGGGACCCAGCACGAGCAGTCGCCGTTGCGGTCGAGCACTTCGCGCCGAGCGGGTTGCCCTGGACCCTCATGGCGCTCGAGCCACACGACAGCACGGCAGTAGACGCCGTCGCGGCCGCTGCCGGCCTGCGACGCAACCACCCCTGGCCGGGGATGGTCCTCACACCAGAATCGGGACACCCCCCAACCGCGCCGGCCAACCTGAGCATCAGCACTGTCGAATCTGAAACGACCTGGCACACCTTCCTGACAACCCTGGCGCACGGCTATGGCGTCCCGGCCCACTTGCTGGAGCTCATCGACACGCCAGCCTGGCTCACCATGCCGGACCTGACCCCCTACCTCGCCTGGCTGGACGGCCAACCAGTCGGCACTGCCATGCGCTTCTTCAGCCACGGCATCGGCGGGATCCAGGCAGTCAGCACCCTGCCGGAGCAGCGTGGTAAGGGTATTGGCGCTGCGCTGACCTGGCATGCCGCGCACGACACCCAGGGCATGCACCAGATCGCCAGCGCCCTGCAATCCTCTGCGCTCGGCTTCAACGTCTACCAGCGCATCGGCTACCGTCACGTTCTCGACGCCCCAACCTGGACGCCTGTCGGCTAACGCTCGTCACGACGCAGAAGCAGCACAAACGACCTGTGCGAGCGTGGCTCTGCCGTTGACAACATCGCTCCTCCTTGATAGCGTCATCGGCAGATACAAGCCAGCACAACCCGACGTGACAATTCGCCTTGGGCGACCGCCTGTCGCGAGCGTGTCGATGGAAGGTTGACGCCGTGGACGACCGTCGCTTTGATGACCTGACCAAGCTCGTCGGCCGCCGAGCCTCCCGCCGCGCCGTCATCAAAGCAACGATTGCCGGTGCGATCGCCTCCGTCTTCGGTGGCGGCGTCGCACAAGCCGCCCTCTCGCCCATCAAGACCCGCCCCAAGACCTGCATCCAGCCCGGCCAACCCTGCGGCCGCCCAGGCATCGACCCCTCCCGCGACTGCTGCTACAAGTGCAACGCCACCACCAAAAAGTGC
>QEUZ01000490.1 GCA_003577355.1 Chloroflexota bacterium
CGTATGGCCTGGTCACCATGGGGGTCTTCTTCTTTGTCCTGACCGTCGGTTTCATATACGAGTGGAAGGTCGGAGGCCTTGAATGGGAGTAACACAGAAACTTGGAGACATGGGGGTTGTCACCCTTCGGCTCGAAGATGCAGTGAACTGGGCGCGGACGCGCGCCATGTGGCCGATGCTTTTCGGTCTGGCGTGCTGTGCCATTGAAATGATGAGCGCCCAGGCGTCGAACTACGATATGTCTCGCTTCGGGATGGAACTGATGCGGCCCAGCCCTCGTCAGAGCGATCTGATGATTGTGGCTGGCCGGGTCTCTCGCAAAATGGCTCCGGTTTTGCGCCAGCTATACGATCGGATGCCTGAACCGAAATGGGTGCTGAGCATGGGTGACTGCGCCTCGTGTGGCGGCATCTTCAACAACTATGCAATCGTGCAGGGCGTGGACGAAATCGTCCCTGTCGATGTGTATGTCGCCGGTTGCCCTCCTCGTCCGGAGCAGTTGATTCACGGTATCCTGACGCTCCACGAGCGCGTCAAGCATGAGCGGATTACCGACTGGGCGTGAGTGCTGGCGCGGCGCGCCCACCTTACTCTGAACAGTCAAGAGAGTGATCCGGTGGAAGCCTGATGACAATACTCGATGCAGTCAAATCGATAGAGACGGCGCTGCCCGACGCTTTCGAGCGCGAGTATGAGTTTCGCGGCGATATCACTGTGGTTGTCAACCCGGCCCACATTGTTGAGGTCTGCCGCTACTGCCGCGACACAGACGGGCTACGCTTTGATATGTGCTCCGGTGTGACCGCGATCGATTACTATCCCAACGAGCCACGGTTTGCGCTGGTGTATCACCTCTACTCCATGCGTCACAATATGTCGCTCGAGCTGAAGGTATACCTTGCCGGCGACGAGCCGGTCGTCGACAGCGTCACCGGTGTGTACCCTTCCGCCAACTGGTTTGAGCGCGAAGCATACGACATGTTCGGGATTCACTTCAACAACCATCCCGATCTGCGCCGAATTCTGATGCCGGACGACTGGGAAGGCCATCCGCTGCGCAAGGACTATCCGCTCGGCTACGAGACCGTGCAATTCTCGTTCAACTTCGACGAAGTGAACAAACACAAGCCCTACGCCAAGGAATAGGTCACGGGAGTGGAGCGAGGCACAATGACCAGGTTAGAAGACAGCCAGTGGCAGGGCGATCTCGAACAGATCAAGGGGTTGGTCACCGAGCGGGCACTCCGTGGCGAGACCATGGTCTTGAACATGGGCCCGCAGCATCCGAGCACGCACGGTGTGCTGCGGTTGCTGCTCGAACTGGATGGCGAAGAGATCGTGAGCTGCGCGCCGGACATCGGCTATCTGCACACCGGCATTGAAAAGAACATGGAAGCCAAGCGGTACGAGCAGGCCATCACGATGACGGACCGCACCGATTACCTCAATAATATGGGGAACAATCTGGTGTTCTGTCTCGCGATGGAGAAGCTGTTCGACCTGGACGTTCCCCCGCGTGCCCAGTACCTGCGTGTGCTGTTGGCGGAATTGCAGCGTATCAGCAGCCACCTTGTCTGGCTGGGCACACACGCGCTTGACCTGGGCGCACTGAGCATGATGCTCTATTGTTTCCGCGAGCGCGAGCGCATCCTCGATATTTTCGAGATGCTTTCCGGCCAGCGGATGATGACGACCTACATTCGCCCCGGCGGTGTCTGGCGCGATACCGTGCCTGAGTTCGAGCCGGCCGTCCGCGACTTTCTGTCGTACTTTCCGGCTCGCATCGACGAGTACGAGCGCATCCTGACCGAGAACCCGTTGTGGCGCGACCGTACGCAAGGCATTGGATTCATCTCCGCCGAAGATGCGATCCGCTACGGCTGTAGCGGCCCGACCCTGCGTGGATCGGGCGTCAACTGGGACATCCGCAAAGCGATCCCGTACAGCAGCTACGAGGACTTCGAGTTTGATGTCCCGCTCGGGCAGCACGGCGATGTGTACGACCGCTATATGGTGCGGATCGAAGAAATGCGGCAGAGCATCCGCATTGTTCAGCAGGCGATCGACCGCCTGCCGGATGGGCCGTTCCGGTCAAATAACCGGAAGTATGTCCCGCCGCCGCGCTCCGAACTGGGCCACAGCATGGAAGCCGTCATCCATCATTTCAAG
>QEUZ01000491.1 GCA_003577355.1 Chloroflexota bacterium
TTCGGCGGCACGGGTACGCAGCAATGCCTCCGCCTCTGCGACGATGCGCAGGACCACTGCACGTGCCGGCAGGATGTCGTGGACCAGGCCGGCCGACTGCCCCGCCCAGGCGACCAGCTCTCGCGCATCGCTGGCCTGCTGGGCTGCCCGCACAGCCGCTTGCACCGTAGGGCGCTCCGCCACCAGACCGGCTTCATCCCCGTGCCAGCGACGCAGCACGTCGTTGGCCAGCGCACGCCCGGTTGCCTGCGGCCAGCTCGTGCCCCAGATCAGGTCCGGCACATCGCTCTGCCAGGCGTCGGTGCTATGGGCATCCACGATGGCCTGTTTCCAAGCTGGGGCAATCGGCGCTTCTTCCGTCGCGAGGAAGCGTGTCCCGATGAACGCACCTTCGGCTCCAAGCAGCAGCGCAGCTGCCAGCCCACGACCATCGGCGATACCGCCCGCCGCCAGGACCGGCACGTCTCCTGCGATATCGACGATCGCCGGCACGAGCGCCAGCGTGCCGACCCGCCCAATGTGCCCGCCACCGTCGCTCCCTTGCGCAACGAGGAGATCGACGCCAGCGGCAATTGCCTGCAGTGCGCCCTCTTCACCGTTCACCTGATGCAGCGCCAGCAACCCTGCGGCGTGCGCTCGTTCGGCGACACCAGCGGGGTCCCCCCAGGAGCTGGCGATGAGCGGCACGCGCGCCGCCACCAGCAGGTCGAGCTTGTCGACGTGCGCTTCCGCCAACACCAGGTTCACCCCAAAGGGCTTGCTCGTGAGACGGCGGATCGCGGCGATGTCATGCTCCAGCTGGTCGATATCTTTGTCGACCGCGCCGAGGATGCCCAACCCACCCGCGTTGGAAACCGCCGCCACCAGCTCCGGGCCGGCGTAGTTCGCCATCCCCGCCTGAACGATCGGGTGCTGAATGCCGAGCAGGCGGGTGACGCGGGTCTGCAACATGCGGATCGCTCCTCGTGCTCGTGAACTGCTACCTGCCCCCACAGGCTAGCGGCAATACTCGTAGGCGACCCGCGTCAGCACGGCAGCGAACGCGTCGAGCGTGTCGAGGTCAACCCACTCTTCCAGCCCATGCGCACCCTCGCCATCCGGCCCGAAGATCGCCGTCGGTACGCCAGCGGTTGCGAGGAAGGCGGAATCCATCCAGCCAGCTGCCCCGACATGGGTCACCTCTCGTCCGAGCACCTGTTGCGCAGTATCACGCACCATCTGGACAATCTCGGCGTCCGGCTCGATCCCGAACGGCTCGCGGAAGAGTCCCATCTCCAGGGTTGCGTTGAAGGCAGGGTCAGCAGCCGCCAGGCGGTCGAGGATGCCCTGCAGCTCCGCTTGCACCTGGGCTTCAGTTTCCCCAGGGATCGTCCGGCGTTCCAGCTCGAGCGTACACGTTTCCGGGTACGAGGACAGCTCCTGCCCACCGCGGACCAGCGAGGAGTGCACCGACGGTGGCCCGACCAGCGGGTGCGGGGTGCGGGTCAGCAGCTCGCGGGCGTATTCCTCCAACGCCACGATCACCCGCCCCATGTGGCCGATCGCATCAATGCCGACTTCGAAGGCGCTGCCGTGTGCAGCGAACCCGTGCGTCGTGACCGTGGCCCAGGCGAAACCCTTGTGGGCGATACACACGTCCAGCCCAGTGCCTTCCAACACCAGCGCGGCGTCCGGCTTCCAACGCTCGATCTCCCGGCAGACGGCGGCGGTGCCGATGCTGGCGTACTCCTCATCAACAACGAACGTCACAACCAGCCTGCCGGGGAAATCCCCCGCCGCGGCGATATGCTCCAGCAGCAGCAGGGCAACCGCCATCGCGCCTTTCATGTCGGCAGCGCCACGCCCGTACTGTCGATTGCCCTCGACCCGTCCGCTCCAGGGGTCGGGCATCCCAGCGACGCCGACGACATCGATGTGCCCGTTCAGCATTAGTGTGCGCCCGGGTCCACTGCCGACCGTGGCGATCACGTTGGGCCGCCCACCGCCGGCATCCTGTAGCTCGACGCCGATCCCCGGCGTCCGCCGCAACCGCGCAGCAATCCACTCCGCCAGGGCACGCTCCCCTTCCGCCCCCGGTACGAGGTCCGGGTTCACCGACGGTATCGCGATCATCTCAGCAAGGGTACTGGTGACCTCAGCACGGGTAATCGGTCGCATGCTCGGTTGC
>QEUZ01000044.1 GCA_003577355.1 Chloroflexota bacterium
ATCAGCCGCGATATCTCCTGCGAGCGCCCGGAGCCGCTCCCGCGGTCGCGGCTCACCCTGGTATGGGTTGCGCGCGGCAACATCGCGTACTCGCCGGTTACCCAGCCCTGCCCTCTGCCTAGCAACCACGGTGGGACGCGGTCTTCAACGCTGGCGGTGCACCACACGCGCGTGGCTCCAAACGCAACCAGTGCAGAACCCTCGGCGTAAGGCGCAACGCCAGTCTCGATACTGACTGGTCGGAGCTGTCTGTCGGATCGCGCCGTGCGCCGGTAGGCTTCAGTCATTCAACCATCTCTTGGTCTGCAAGAGCCGCAAGTCGCTCACGGAACACGCGCTGTCGTTCCGCCAACTTGGCTTCGAACCCTCGCTCGGTCGGATGGTAGTACCTTCGCCCGGCAAGGTTCTCCGGCAGGTGCTGTTGCCGGACTGTCGCATCGGCAGCGTCATGGGCGTACTGGTAGCCACGACCGTAACCCAGCCCGCGCATTAGGCCAGTTACGGCGTTCCGCAGGTGGAGCGGCACGGGGTCGTTGCGCGTGGCCGCGACATCGTCACGCGCCGCTCCGTAACCCTTGTAAATCGCGTTGCTCTTCGGCGCCAGCGCGAGGTACACAGCAGCCTCGGCAAGCGCGAGGCTCCCTTCCGGCATGCCCAAAAAGTGCACCGCCTGCTGCGCTGCCATCGTCACGACCAATGCCTGGGGATCGGCCAACCCAACGTCTTCCGTCGCAAACCGCACCAGCCGGCGAGCGACATACAGGGGGTCATCCCCCTGCTCCAGCATACGTGCCAGCCAATACAGCGACGCGTCCGCATCGGAGTCGCGCAGCGACTTGTGCAAGGCCGATATCGTGTCGTAGTGCGCTTCGCCATCTTTGTCATAGGTCGCGGCACGACGCTGGGCAGCTTCGTGCACCATAGCGCGCGTGATACGCCGGGACTCTGGGTCAACAGCAACGCTTGCCATCTCGAGGGTGTTGAGCGCGAACCGCGCATCGCCATTGGCCAGGTTTACGAGCGCTTCGGCAGCGTCGTCCTCCAGGATCAACCGCTCAGCGCCAAGCCCGCGCTCAACATCGTTGAGCGCCCGCTCGATAATCGTGCGAAGGTGTGCGTCAGTCAGCGCCGACAGGACGACGACGCGCGAGCGCGAAAGCAGGGGAGCGTTGACTTCGAACGAGGGGTTCTCGGTGGTCGCGCCGACCAGGATGACCGTTCCATCTTCAACATAGGGTAGGATCGCATCTTGCTGGGCCTTGTTGAAGCGGTGGATCTCATCGATGAACAGCAGGGTGCGCTGGCCATGCATTCCAAGGCGCGTGGCTGCTTCTTGCACGGCCGCTCGCAGGTCCGCGACCCCGGACGAAACGGCCGATAGCTGGATATAGTGCGCGCGAGTTGTCGTCGCGATCAGCCGCGCGAGGGTCGTCTTGCCCACCCCGGGAGGTCCCCAGAGGATCAACGACGACAACCTGTCGCGCTCGATCGCCCGCCTGACAACCCCGTTCGGGCGCAGCACGTCTTCCTGCCCAACGAACTCGTCCAGAGTGCGGGGGCGCATGCGTGCCGCCAGTGGTCCGATGCGGGCCAGGCGCTCCTGACGGTTCGCCTCGAACAGGTCAGCCGACATCGTCGCGAGCTTCATCGTCGATTTCACGCTCCAGCTCGTCGATCCGCTTGGTGAGCTGTTCGATCGAGGTGATCCCCAACTCCTTCATCTCTTCGAGCAGGTCCTCGAGCCGGTCGAGCATGACGAGCTTGTTGTAATCGGGATCACGCATCGGTCTCCACCTTTACCCCGGCTGATCTGCGACGAACGCAACCACGATCGTGATGAGCGACACGAGGGCAGAATAGCGCAGCACAGCGCTGCGGTTCAGGCGCTCCTCCGCATGTGCCACAATCGCAGCAGCGGCCGCGCCCGCCAGAGCGGCAAGCATGATCCCACCGTACCAACCCGGAAGGTTCCAGTAGTTCAGCGCCCAGGTTGCTTCGGCAAGGATCCCGCCGCAAACGACCGCAAATGCGATACGCTGGCGCAGCCGTAGATCGACGCCATCGGTGGCAACCATCACCAAGCTGCCAGTCGCAACCCAAACTGCCGGTCCTGACACGATTGAACGCATGCGGAAGTGATAGACGAGCGCCAGCACGACAAATCCCACAACCAGAGTGAGCGCAGCAAAGGCCATGCGCCCGGAGCGCCTGGTAGGGGGGTCTGGCGCGAATGCGAAGTGACGCGCTAATGCGCCCGCGTACACGCCGCTACCCGCCAGCAGCGGAGTGACAACCACCATCGGCCAACTGTGATACGTCCCAACAATCAGCATCGCGGCAGCCATCGTCAGGGCAGGCAGAAATCCCGACGTCAGCCGGCCCTGGTCTGCGATCCATGTGTACCCGAGGCGAACAGCGCTTGCACGGGCGTACCCGGCGTCGAAGTCAGTAACGTGGCCGGCAACACCAACTCCCGCAGTAGCAACCAGCGCCAGAAGATAGAACCATCGTCCATCGGTCGAAATGAGCGGGATCCCGGTCGGATCGGGTGTGCTGTACCGCGCCAGCAACGCCAACGGGACCGCCAGCCCAGCAGCCAGGAGCGCCAGTCGCAACGCGCGAATCGACGCATCGTCGTATGTCGCGTCTGCCGGATACATCACGGGCGTCGGAGCGTGCTCTTCGTTCATCCGCCGCATTGCTCCAGGAAGGCTACGAGCTCGGCTGGATCGAGGGATCCCGCGCGCAAGACCACCGGCGGGCAGACGGTCGCATCGACGACTGTCGAGGGCGCGCCAAGTGGGGATTCACCTCCGTCAACAACAGCGTCGATATCACGCCCCAGAGTCGCGATGACCTCCGTGGCGCTACGCGCCTCCGGTTCACCGGAGCGGTTCGCACTCGTGACAGCGAGCGCACCTCCTGACTTTGCAATCAACGCAAGCGCCACGGGGTCGTTTGGCATGCGCAACCCAACCGTTGTACCGCCGCGCAGTACCACTTCCGGCACTGCCGGAGCCGCTGGGACAACAACTGTCAGCTGGCCAGGCCAGAACCGCTCGGTGAGAAGCAGGGCCACACGTGGCACGCGTACAGCTAACCGCTGCAGCTCATCCGGGTTGCTGACCAGTATTGGCATGGCCTTCTCCGGTGGACGCCCCTTGATCGCGTAGATTCGCTCGACAGCCTGCGGGAAGTCGAGCGACGCTGCCAAGCCGTAGACCGTATCGGTTGGCATAGCGATCACCCCACCCGCGCGCAACACTGCTGCCGCAGTGTCGACATCCACACACGGCGCCGGAGCATCCCGCAACCGGCTCATAGCGACGCCTTGATCTGGCGCGCGAGTGCCGGCCCGATGCCAGCCACTGCCGCAATCTGCTCTTCACTCGCTTCACGCATGTTACGGACACTCCCAAACGCCTGGATCAGCGCCTTCTTCCGCTTCGGCCCAATACCTGGCAGTTCGTCGAGAACTGATGTCACTTGCGCGCGAGCGCGTTTCTGGCGGTGGAAGGTCACGGCAAAACGGTGGGCCTCATCGCGCACTCGCTGGACAAGATAGAGCGCCTGCGAATCGCGTGGGAGAATGATCGGATGGAACTGCCCCGGAACGTAGATCTCCTCATTCTCCTTGGCCAGACCGACGACCGGCACAGTAACGCCGAGCTGGTCCAGTACTTCGAGTGCAGCATTCAGCTGCCCCTTGCCGCCGTCGATGATGACAAGGCCGGGCAGTTCGCGCCATGCCTCAGTCTCAGTTTCAGTCGTTGCCCGTTTGAACCGTCTCCCGACCACTTCCTGCATCATCGCAAAGTCGTTCTGGCCCTGCACCCCCTTGATCGCGAAGCGCCGGTAGTCTCGCTTGAGTGGCTTCCCATCGGCGAAAACAACCATCGACGCAACGGGGTTCGTACCGTGTAACGTCGAGATGTCGAAGCATTCAATGCGCCGTGGCAGGCTCGGCAGGGCGAGTGCATCGGCAAGCTCGGTCAATGCCGCGATCATGCGCTGTTCGTCGTTCAGCCAACGCAAGCGTGCTTGCTCCAGGTTCTCTTCGGCACTCTTGGCGACCATATCGACCAATTTGCGCTTCTCACCACGCTGCGGGTGTACCAAGCGCACCTTGCCGCCTCGGCGGTCGTTCAACCACGCATTGAGCAGCGCCGCATCGTTGAGCGGATGCTGGACGATGAGCTCTGGAGGGATCGCCGCCGCATCCTCGTAAAACTGGGTCACGAAGCTGCTCAGCACGTCCGCCGGTTGGTCGTCAATGCGCGTACCGGCCATCAGGAAATGCTCCGACCCGAGCACCTTTCCGTTGCGCACAAATGCGACCTGGACAACCGCATCGCCACCGGCCGACTGCGCTACGGCCAGGACATCGGCATCCTCGCCCTTGCCGGTGACGATCTTCTGGCGTTCAAGCACATGCTCGATGGCGCTGATCTCGTCACGCAGCTTGGCCGCGCGTTCAAACTCAAGGTCTTCAGCAAAGCGCTCCATGCGTTTGCGCATCTCAGGCAGCAAGTCTTCGGCACGACCATTCAAAAACATAGCCGCGCCTTCGATCGCCCTGGCGTACTCCTGCGGCTCGACGACGCCGATGCACGGCCCAAGACAGCGCCCCATGTGGTAATAGAGGCACGGTCGAGCGGCATTGCCGGTGATCGGGATATCGCACACGCGAAACGGGAACAGGCGGTTCATCAGGTCGAGCGTCCGATGCACGGACGACGCAGAGGTGTATGGGCCAAAGTAGCGCGAACCATCGCGGATCAACCGGCGCGTGCTGATGACCCGCGGCCATGGTTCGTTGGTGATGCAGATATATGGGTAGGTCTTTCCATCTTTCAAGCGCACGTTGAACCGCGGCTGGTGCCGCTTGATCAGCTCATTCTCGAGGATGAGCGCCTCCCCAGCCGTATCGGTGCGGATCACGTCGAAGTCGGCGATGTGGCTGACAAGTTCACGGGTCTTCGGGTCAAGGTTCCCGCGCGACTGAAAGTACGAGCGCACACGGTTACGCAACGAGGCGGCCTTCCCGACGTAGATCACCTCGTTGGAACTGTTCTTCATGAGATAGACGCCCGGGCCGGTCGCCAAGGCAGCGAGGCGCTCGCTGAAACGTTCGTCCATAGCGGCTGAATTTTATCACCGACCAAACGGTGACCCGCTCATGTGTTCGCCTGCATTTGACAGCACGGCACTGTCCGTGCATACTGTACGTACACCCTTGCGGGTGCATGTGTACGAGTTTCCGGCGTCGGTTCGATACACTTGCGCGTTACTGTGTCCCACCGAAACGGAAACGATTGGCCGGCCTGTCATGAAAAGTCGTGACATCAGAAAACTGTTCATCGAATTCTTCGCGGAGCGGGGGCATGTCCAACTGCCTTCGTCATCGCTGATCCCGCCTTCGAATGATCCTACCGTGCTGCTGACGACAGCCGGCATGCAGCAGATGACCCCGTTCTTTCTCGGGTTGGAGGTCCCGCCCGCACCCCGGCTGATCTCGATCCAGAAGTGCTTCCGCACCGTCGATATTGACGAAGTCGGCGATGAAAGCCACAACACATTTTTCGAGATGCTCGGCAACTTCTCGGTTGGCGACTATTTCAAGAAGGATGCCATCCGCTTCGCCTGGGACTTCCTCACCGGGGTGTTGCAGATCGACCCTGCACGCATCAACGTCACCGTCTACCCGGAGGATGACGAGGCGCGGGGGCTCTGGCAAAGCGAGGTTGGACTCGCGCCCGACCGCATCTACGACGACCCCAGCAACATTTGGGGGCCGGTCGGCGACAGCGGCCCATGTGGCCCAGACAGTGAAATCTACGTCGACCGAGGCGCGCAATACGGTTGCGGCGAACCAGACTGCGGTCCCAACTGTCCACGGTGCGACCGGCACCTGGAAGTCTGGAACCTTGTGTTCATGCAGTACTTCCAGGAACGCGACGGCACGCGACGCGAGCTTGAAAAGAAGAACATCGACACCGGCATGGGCCTGGAACGCATCAGCCTGATCATGCAGGATGTCGAGCACATTTACGAGACCGACCTTTTCATGCCGGTTATCGTCAAAGCGGCGGAGATCGCGGGGGTACAGTATGGCGCAAACGAGCGCCATGACCGCTCGCTGCGGATCATCGCCGACCACACCCGCGCGGCGGCGTTCCTCGTCGGAGACGGCGTCTTACCGGGGAACGAGGGCCGCAACTACGTCCTTCGCCGGATCCTGCGGCGGGCCGTGCGGCATGGCCGCTTGCTCGGCATCGAACGCCCGTTCCTGAACCAGGTGATCGATGTTGTCGCAGAGACGTTTGGTGATGAATACCCGGAGCTGCGATCTCGCCGGGAAACGATCCGCCGCGTCGTAACCCACGAAGAAGAGGCATTTGGGCGGACGTTGGCAGCCGGCATCGCTCGCTTCGATGCGCTGGCGGATGAGCTGAGGTCCCGCGGCGCGACTACCGTCCCGGGCGCAGAGGCCTTCCGCCTTTACGACACTCTTGGGTTTCCGTTTGAGCTGACGGTTGAGCTTGCCCACGATGCTGGACTCGAAGTCGATACCGAAGGCTTCCAGCGCGCGCTTGAGGCCCAGCGCAATCAAAGCCGCGCCGCGCTCAAGGAGTTTGCCGATTCCGGCCGCGAGCGGCTGCCACTATACGCTGCAGCGAAGGGCGTGCCAGTCGCGTTCGTTGGCTATGACAATGCAACAACCGACGCCACGATCACCGACATCTTTTCCGCGGATGGCGACGTCGCGCAACTCGAAGCCGGCCAATCGGGCGAAGTCGTCCTCGACCGCACGGTGTTTTACGGCGAATCCGGCGGCCAAGTTGGCGACACGGGGACGATCTCAACCGAAACTGGCGTGTTCGTTGTCCACGACACCCAACGGCCAACTCCACATATCGTTGTGCATCGCGGTGAGGTACGTGAAGGGTTCATTCGAACCGAGCAGAGCGCGGTGGCGGCGATCGATTTCGAGCGGCGGAAGTCGATCCAGCGGAACCACACGGCAACCCACTTGTTACATCGCGCACTGCGAATCGTCCTGGGCGAAGACACGCAACAGGCTGGCTCACTCGTCGCTCCGGACCGCTTGCGCTTCGATTTCACCAGCCTCACGCCGCTCGGCGCGGAGGGATCGCTCCGTGTCGCGCGCATCGCCAATGACATGGTGATCTCAGACGCTCCGGTCGTTATTTTCGAGACCTCACATCAGGACGCCGTTGCCCGTGGCGCCATGGCGCTCTTCGGCGAGAAGTACGGCGATGTCGTGCGCGTTGTGGAGGTGCCTGGATATTCCGCCGAGCTGTGTGGCGGCGCCCATGTCGCTCGCACCGGCGAGATCGGCCCAATCATCATCCTCAGCGAGGCGTCGATCGGCTCAGGTATCCGTCGCATTGAGGCAATCACCGGTGCAGCAGCGCTCGACTATATCGCCACGCTGCAATCCGTTACTCAGGAACTCGCCCGCTCGTTGCGGACGCCGGTTGAGCATCTGCCTCAGGAGGTGCGCACACTGAGCGACAGCATACGCGAGCGCGACCGACGGATCGACGCGCTTCGCTTGCAGCTCGCGGCCGCCGATGTCGATTCCTTGCTGGCTGGCGCAGTCAGCGTGAACGGCAGCAACGTCCTCGCGGTGCGTGTCGATGCTGAAAATCGCGACACCTTGCTCCAGGTCGGGGACCGACTCCGCGACAAACTGGCTTCCGCCGTCGTCGTGTTGGGAGGTCAGGTTGGCGACCAGCCGGCACTAGTGGCGATGGTGACCCGTGACTTGACGGCGCGTGGGGTCCATGCGGGGAAGATCGTCCAGGAACTTGCGCCCTTGATCGGCGGACGTGGCGGCGGGCGGCCTGAGCTTGCTCAGGGTGGCGGCTCGGATATCTCACGCCTGGATGCGGCTTTGGCCAGTGTTGAAGAGATCGTAAAGCGCCAGATCTCAGGATAGAGCGCCGTCTCGCGGCTTGGCTTGGCATTGCCCGCGCGACGGCCCGGAAAGGGCGAGCAGATGGTCGCGCGGCAACGCCTCACGCTTGCGGTACATTCGTCAGCCGACATCGATCGTGTCGAGGCCGAAATCCTCGGCGGAGACGCGAGCCAATACACCGTTGAGACGCCGGACGGCTCCACTGGGCTGCTGAACGTGCGCGAAGTTCGGCGGTTGCTGCAGGCTGCTCAGGCGGTCGGCGCTGAAATCGCCTTCAGCACGGACGATCCGCTTCGCAGGGAACTGGTGACGATCGTCGGGGGTACGGTCTCGGCATACGACGACGATCGCAGCGATCAGCCCACCACGCCTGTCGTGACAACGAACGAAGACCTCACCAAGAAGATCGGATACCTGCCAGGTGAGGCGCGGATGACAGCGCCGGTGTTGCGCGAAACCACCAGCCGGTTCGACCGGGATGAGCCGTCGTATAGTTTCGTCATTACTCCACCGACGGTACACCGCTACTGGGAGGTGATGGCGGAGCAGGAGCCAGAGCCGGCCCCACGACAAGCGCCACAGCGGCCAGCGCCCACCAGGCGGACACGTAGGGGTCGGAAGGGAGCACGCCTTGCCTGTTCCATGCTGTTAGTTGTTCTACTCGGTGGCGGCATCCTCTTCGCCTATCTTGCACCTCATGCGACGGTCGCCCTGACGCCCGAGCTACGAACCATCGACGCAACGCTGACGTACGGCGTCGCGCTCCCTGGCGCAACTTGGGATGTTGCCGTCCAGCCGAGCGCGCGTGACATCACGCTCCTGTCAAGCGCGACAATAGCCACGTCCGGCGAGCGGTTTGAACCCACTGAGGCCGCGACGGGCAGTCTCCGATTGACCAACCCCTCAACCAGCGAGGTTTTCGTGCCTGCCGGTACGACAGTGCGCACCGCAACTGGGATCGAGTTTCAAACGACGGAGGATGTCACCGTCCCAGCTGCTGACCCATTCGGCACGCTGACATTCGGCTCGGCGAGTGTCTCCATCCGCGCGACCAACGCTGGCCCGGAAGGGAACATTTCAGCCGAAGAACTCGTCGGGCAGCTCAGCTCAGGGGTCTTCTTCACCAACCCCGACGCGACAAGCGGCGGAGCGAACAAGCGTGTTCAAACCGTCAGCCCGGCGGACGTCGAAGCGTTGCAGGCCCGGATCACTGCGGATCTCGATTCCCGCGTGAGCTCGGAGCTTACCCAAGCGCTTCCTCAAGGTCATGTGCTTATCGAAGGGTCCGTCACGCGGCAGGAAGTTACCTGGACATTCAGCGCGCCGGTTGGAGCCGATGCGACGGAACTGCGCGCAGATGCCACCCAACGCGTTAGCGCGCTGAGCTACGCACTGGAGGAGTTGCAGCGTGCTGCCGAGGCGCCCCTTCGCGAAAAACTTGCTGCAGCCGTGGGCGACGGGTACGCACTCGTGCCAAACACGATCAACAGTGATGAGCCGGTCACCATGAGACAAAACGGCGCTCCCGGGTACAGCGTGCATGCCATTGCAACAGCCGAGGCGCTCCTGCCGCCCGACATGCTGGAGCAGCTTCCAGGCAGGCTGGCAGGGGCTGATGATCGAGATGCGCAGATGATCGCTGCAGGGCTACCGGGCGTCGCACACGCGCAGATCGAACGAACGCCAGCCTGGCTACCGTTCGGGCTACCCAAGCGCGCTTCTGAGATAGAGGTTGTCATTGTCCGACCCACACCTGACGGCGCGACAACGTCGAATGGCTCGACGGCCGGGCCGTAAGCTCTTGGGCGTCGACCTGGGAGAGCGCCGGGTTGGCGTCGCCGTTTCTGACGACACCGGACTCATTGCGACGCCGGTGACGGTGATCGATCTCCGCAAAGGATCGCTGGCCGACGTCGCGCAACTGGCGCATGAACTGCAGGTTGACGCGATCGTCGCGGGCTTGCCGCTCAACATGGCCGGCGATGAGGGTCGCCAGGCTCTCGACGTTCGCCTGCAATGTGACGAACTCGCGGGTCTGACCTCGTTGCCGATCGTCTTCTGGGATGAACGGCTCACGACCGCGATAGCTGAGGACATGATCGCCAAACGCGGCGCCCGGCGCCGCAAACAGGTACGCCAGCTCGACGCAATTGCCGCAGCAATCATGCTGCAGAGCTATCTCGACAGTCACCCGTTGCCTCGCGATACGCGCGCTGATGGTTGACGCCTGTTTTCCGGCGCACCTATAATCGCGTGACGGCCCGAATGCGTCGGTGGAAACCAGAGGTTGGGAACGTATGAAGCTGATCATCGCGGTCGTTCAAAACGAGGACGCCGACGCTGTTGTCGATGCACTACTGGAGAACGATTTTCGCGCAACGCGCCTTGCCAGCACCGGGGGTTTTTTGCGGCGAGGAAACACGACGATCATGATCGGCGTGCAAGACGAACAAGTTGACCACGTGCTCGACCTCATTCGACAGGAAGCACGAAGCCGTTCGCAAACACAGGATTCCGGTGCGGTCCAAACCGCAGCCGCCACTGTCTTCGTACTTGACCTCGAAGAGTATCAGCGGCTGTAGCACCCCGTTTCGGACGCTGCACATTCCAGCAGATCGCTTTCCGGTCGTGCAACCTCGTCGTGCGAAAGCAGCCCTATGTACCGTCACGACCTTCAGCGATCCTTCCCCGGGTTCAGCATTCTCGGAGTCTCGCTGCGGGTCAACTGGCTATGGTTGGTCGTTACCATCGTCATCGCTGGCATCACGATCGAGTCACTCGCTCCGAACCGTCCCATTGCCGAACTCTACGGGTGGATCGCCAGCGCCGCGCTTATCGCCACCGGCCTGCTCCTGAGCCTGCTTGTCCACGATGCCGCCCACATTCTCGCCGGCCGCAGCACTGGCTCCAAGGTGCGAGCAATCGAACCTGCCCTGCTTGGCAATCTTTCGGATGCAGCATTCCCACCGACCACTCCCGGGACTGAGGCAATCGTCGCGCTCAGCGGTCCAGCCGCATCCGCGTTGACCGGAGGACTGCTGCTTGCGACATCGTTGCTCGCGCCGACCTCCAGCCAATCGGTCGCGTCGAGTCTGTTGGTCCTTGGTTTCTTTAACCTCGGCTTGTGCAGCTTAAGCATGCTCCCCGGCTACCCATACGACGGTGGAAGAGCGTTGCGCGCATTCATCTGGTACATCAGCGACGACCTGACAACCGGCACGCGTCTCGCGGCGGCATATGGGCAATTCCTCGCTGCGTTTGGGTTCGTCGCTGGATTGACGGCGCTCGCAGCAGGTGAACCCTACGCCGTCTGGGGCGCCTGGGGCTTGCTTTTCCTCTGGTCAATGAACCGGGCATCCCACGAAGGAGTCGAGCGCACCGTTTGGCAGGAAATGGCGCGAACAACAACCGTGGGTGAGATCGTCATGGGGGCGGCAACACGCATTCCCGCCGACGCGACGATCGACGAGGCCATCGATCGGGTGCTGGACGCGATCCACCACGGACCCATTCTCGTCACGCACAATGGTCAGATTACCGGTGCGTTTAGTCTGAGCCGCGTGCGCCGTATCCCGCGCGCTCTGTGGCCAGAGCGCCATGTCGGTGAGGTTGCAGCCAGCATAGATGCATTGCACCGCGTGAACGAAGACGATTCTGCCCTGCTCCTCCTGGATATCTTCAGCAATCCCGAGGTTGACCTGGTGCTTGTCGAAGCGCGTGATGGCGACCGCCTCCTGGGCGCGCTCGACCGAGAAATTGCCGAACAACGCTTGCGCGACAGGATCAGCAGCGAGCGGCGCCGGCGTCGCGGTGGTTGACGACGCCGATTCAGGACTTGTGTACGTACACCCCTCCTGCTATGCTCTGTGCGGCAGGACGCTACATCGTTTCACCCGCTACGGCCCAATGTTGCCGCCAGTTCCAGGCGCCGAGGCGACTGGACCTGCTGCAACGCGTCCTGTCGCGTGCCGCCTGTTCGCGCTGCTCAAGGATGGCTGGAAGTGGCTTTTCCACGTCTCATCGTTGTGCTACTCGTCAGCACGCTCGTGGGTTCGTTCGCACTCTTGTGCCTCACGACGCCCGTCGACGCCGCGAATGAGCCGGACATCCAGGCGCAACATGCCATCGTCGTCGATGTCACAAGCGGGGAAGTGCTCTACACCAAAGCGGCAGACGCCCCTGCGCCAATCGCCAGCCTGACGAAGCTCATCACCGCCAGTGTCGCGCTGGAGTCACTACCGCTTGACACTCGCATGACCGTCACCGAAGCGGACATCATCGGTGAAGCATCGATGGCGCTGCAGCCTGGTGAAACTCTCACGCTCAACGCCCTCCTGCACGGTATGTTGATGGTCAGCGGCAACGATGCAGCGCTCGTGGTTGCGCGAGAAACCGGCGCGGTCGCCGAAGATAGCGCGTGGCAAGCGGTCCAACGGTTTATGGATCGCGTGAACCTCCGCATTGACGAGCTTGGACTCAGCCAAACACGGCTAAGCAACCCACATGGCCTCGATCACGCTGAGCAATATTCCAGCGCGCGCGACATGGCGATCGTGGGCCTGTACATCGCGCGCTTCCAACCCGAGCTGTTGACGATCCTTGGCAAGCGCACGTGGGTTGGTGAAGGCCACAGTCTGACCAACACCAATGCCATGCTGGACACGTACCCCGGGTTGATCGCGGGAAAGACCGGCTATACGCGTGAAGCGGGCTACTGCTTGCTGGAAATTGCATCGCGTGGCGACCGCACGCTGCTCACGGTGTTGTTGGATGGAGACGAAGAGACGTGGTACCGCGACGCTGCGACGCTGCTCGATTTCGGCTTCAGTCTCGCGCCTGGCAGCACCGCAGCAAAATTGGGGACCCTGACGCCAGGTACGCAGGCTACTCCTGCACACAGCGTCGAGGCTCAGGTCACGGCTCAATCCCGCATCATTTCTACCGCGCCAGACACGCACGTCGTCATGGTCGATGGAGTGATGCGCAATGCACCGTGGCGCTGGTTTGTCGTGGCCTTCGTTAGTGGCGCAATGGCCCTGGCGTTGCTCGCAGCGGCTCTAGCTGCGCCACGTCGCCTTCCTCAGCCGGCGGGATCGCGTGACTCTTCTCCAGTTCGAATGCACCCAGATACAGCGACCGTCTGGGAGACGCAGCCATATCTTCCGATCAACGCGCATGGCTTCCAGGAGAGCTACGGCGCCACGACCCAACAATCCGGTTGGACGACGCCATTTCTGCCATTCAGAGGGAGCGCACACCGAGGCGCAGCCATACGTCCGATCCGCTACGGTATCGACCCTTCCTGGCGCCTGAGCAACGGCGACTGACTGGTTCAAGATTCCGCAACCCGCTCACCCCAGTTCTGGGTTATGTCTCGCTAGAGGCAGGGCAGATCGTTGAAATCGACTCGACTCTCTGATATGATCTGTATCAATAAACTTGCGAACTCGGTTGAGGACGGAGTCACTATGCGCGAAAGCGAACCCCTGTTCGTCATCAGCGTCGCGTCGCGATTGCTGCAGTTGCACCCACAGACGTTGCGGAAGTACGAACGCGAAGGTTTCGTCGCACCGTCGCGCACACAGGGCAACCTGCGTCTGTACTCACGGGACGATATCGATCGACTGCGGCAGGTCAAGACGCTGGTTGAGGACCGAGGCGTCAATCTCGCCGGTGTGCAGATGGCGCTGCACCTGACGCGTCGCGTTCGAGAACTGCAAGACGAGCTCCGCGCCGCGCGCCGGGACGACTACAACCGCATTGCCGATGCAATGGACGAATTGTTATTGGAGATGGGCGCAACGCCCGAATCGCACGAGCAACCCACGCCGGTTGCACTGGAAGTGCGTATGAAGAGGAACCATCAACGACGATGAACCCGCAGAAGTACACCGAAAAGGCGCAGGAAGCGATCATCTCTGCCCAGCAGGAGACGGAGCGCCGCAAGCATGCCAGTCTGGATGTCGATCAGCTGGTATATGCGCTTGTCACCCAGGAGGGCGGAGTTGTTCCGCGCGTGCTCGAACGCCTCGGGGCGAACACCGGAGCAATTGCAACCGAAATTGAACAGGCGCTTGCGACTGCCCCCCGCTTGCAGTATTCAGCCCAGCCGACCGTGAGCGGCAACCTGCGCAATGTCTTCAACCGGGCCGAGGAGGAGGCCAAGAGCTTCGGCGACGACTATGTCAGCACCGAGCATCTGTTGCTTGCAGCGCTCCACAGCGCCAGCAAGGCTGCGTCGGTGCGCGCACTCACCAACGCCGGCATCACCCGCGACTCGGTCATGCGCGCGCTCACGCAAATCCGTGGTTCGCAGCGCGTCACCGACCAAAACCCTGAGAACCGCTACGAAGCGCTCGAAAAGTATGGCCGCGATCTGACCGAATACGCCCGCCAAGGGAAGCTCGACCCAGTCATCGGCAGAGACGACGAGATTCGCCGTGTGATGCAGGTCCTAAGCCGCCGCACCAAGAACAACCCAGTCCTCATCGGCGAACCGGGCGTCGGCAAAACCGCAATCGTCGAAGGCCTGGCCCAGCGCATCGTGCGCGGCGACGTCCCGGAAGGGCTGAAAGACAAGCGCGTCGTATCAATCGACTTCGGCGCGATGATCGCTGGCGCGAAGTATCGAGGCGAGTTCGAGGAACGTCTCAAGGCCGTCTTGAAGGAAATCGTCGATTCTGGCGGCAATATCATCGCGTTTATTGATGAGCTGCACACAGTTGTCGGAGCAGGTGCGGCCGAAGGCGCGATGGATGCGAGCAATATGCTCAAGCCGATGCTGGCACGCGGAGAGCTGCACGCCATTGGTGCAACGACGCTCGACGAATATCGCAAACACATCGAAAAGGATGCGGCGTTGGAGCGCCGCTTCCAGCCAGTCTACGTCGGCGAACCGTCGGTTGAAGACACCATTAGTATTCTGCGCGGACTCCGAGAACGCTACGAAGTGCACCACAATGTGCGCATCCTCGATAGCGCACTTGTCGCGGCCGCCGTCTTGTCTCACCGCTACATTACCGGCCGGTTCCTGCCCGACAAGGCGATCGACCTAGTTGACGAAGCTGCATCCCGTCTGCGGATGGAAATCACCAGCATGCCAGTGGAGCTCGACGAGATCTCGCGCCGGATCATGCAGTTGGAGATCGAGCGGGAAGCCCTTCGCAAAGAACGCGATGATGCATCACGCAAGCGTCTCGCTGATCTCGAAGAGGACCTCGCCAACCTGAAGGAACAGCGCGACGCGCTCACCGCGCAGTGGGAGCAGGAGCGCTCCGCACTGCAGGAGCTGTCCGATCTGAAGGCCAAGATCGAGCAGACGCGCGTCGAGATCGAACGTGCCCAACGAGCCGCTGATTACGGACGCGCATCAGAGCTGCAATACGGCGAACTGGCGCAACTCGAGCGCAGGCTGGCCGAACGCGAACGCCAGCTCAGCGCCGCGGGCGAGTCCGGCCGGCTGGTGAAAGAGGAGGTCGACGCCGACGACATTGCGGAAGTCGTTGCGCGCTGGACAGGCATACCTGTTTCACGGCTCGTCGAAGGGGAGCTTGAGAAGCTCGTACACATGGAGGAGCGGCTCCACCAGCGCGTGGTAGGGCAGGATGCCGCCGTCACGGTCGTTGCGAACGCAATCCGACGCGCCAGGGCTGGCCTGTCCGACCCGAATCGACCGCTCGGCTCATTCATCTTCCTCGGCCCAACTGGTGTCGGTAAGACGGAGTTGGCCCGTGCCCTGGCCGATTTCCTGTTCGACGATGAGCAGGCGATGGTCCGGATTGATATGTCCGAATACATGGAGCGGCACTCGGTTTCACGGTTGATTGGTGCGCCCCCTGGCTATGTCGGCTACGATGAAGGTGGTCAACTTTCGGAAGCGGTCCGGCGCCGGCCATATTCGGTGGTGCTGTTCG
>QEUZ01000492.1 GCA_003577355.1 Chloroflexota bacterium
CTGCAGGTCGTCCGCGACGTAGACCACCTCGGTAGCTGCGATGACCACGGCCCCGAGGGCGCATAGCGCCCAGGGCAACATGGCGCTCGGCTGGCGCAAACGCCGCGCTGCGAACATCCCACATCCGATAGAGATGGCTAGCGCCACTGCCGCTGCGGGGCGCCACACGCTGATGCCGCCAGCGATCACGACACCCAGCACAATCGGCTCAAGCAGGAATGGTCGCAACGACGTTGGTTGGGATGCCGCTGCCGCCACGCCAATTGCGCCCGCTGCCAGAAACAAGGCAACAACACTCGTGAACGATGGTCCGTCCCAGGCGTCGATGAACAGCCCAACGCCGGTTAGCAGTCCACCGACAATCAGCGTCAACGCCGCGAACAGCCACCCATCGCGCACGTCTCCGCCAGCGCGCAGGCGCTGAGCCAAACGTGCCAGCATTGCAAGCATGATGATGCCGAAGCCGATACCCCAAACGGTGAGGAACTCCACCAGGTTTGAGCCAGTGTCCGCGACGTTGAGCCCCTGCACGACACTGTAGAAACCAGCATAGAAGGGCCAGAAGAGGATCAGCCCGAGGACGACTGCGCCGCCGCCTGCGAGGGTGCCAACCAGCGCAGCACGGCCCGAGTGCAACCAACCCGCGTAGGTGAATGCAACGACACACATTCCGGCGCCTAGCGGCGCATCCCAGGAATTGGTCATTGCAACGCTGCCGAACACCAAACCCGCCATGCCAACTGAAGGCAGTGCCCAGAAGAGCCACGCTCGTAACGAAACAAGGATTCCCCTCGGGGAGGCGATACTGAGATGTGCCAGAACTGTGAGGAGCAACGCGAAGATTGGGAAGTTGATGACGTGCGGGTGCACATCCGCCCAGATCTGGGAGAACCATGGGAACTCGTTGATCGTATACGCAATCACCCGCGTGCTGCGCCAGAAATCGAAGCCGTCCCGCACGTTGCCGCGCAGTTCCCAGACCTGACGGAGCGCGTCCAAGTTGCCGATGACCACGACTGCAAGCACCGCGAGCGTGCCGCCGGTCAGCAACTGGAGGCGAGTGAGCCGCGACCGCCCCTTACCAATAAGCAGGGTCGCGATCGACGCCACCTGCAGGATCAGCATCCCAGCAAACGTTGGTATGGCGAACTGAAACGCGAGCGAGATGCCGACGCCACTCAACTTGGCAAGCGTCGACACCAAGTGCCAGCCGTAGTAGTAATAGTTGATTGTGCCGTCGGAATACCAGGGGTCATAGGGCGGGAACTCCACCGACCGCGCCACCGCGCGCAAATAGGCAAGCTCGAACGGCTTCTCCCCACCAAACCACGTTTGCCAGAAGTCGGGATACACAGCCCGTAGGAGCAGGAACGTGGCAAATCCACCCAGCCAAATGGCAGACCAGTTGAGCCACGTCTTCCAGGTTGGCAGGCGCAACGGCCTGCCAGACCGGGAGCGGCTATCAGCAACCGCCCAGCAGACGAACGCCAGCAGCCCGGTTGCGATGACGACCGTGGTGGCGCGCGCTTCCCAAAAGCGTAAGCTCGCCCCGATCCAAACGGTCCAGCCGACGATGAGTAGCCCCAGCAGGCGCGCCGAGGCCGCGCCGCGGTCGGGTGTACGTGGGAGCAGCACTGCCGCAAGCGGCAGCGCCGCTAGTCCAATCGCCTCAACCGCGACGAGCCAGAGAACGATTGCTAACACGGTGTTGTCGACGGCGAGTGAGTTCCAACTGGCATCGGTCGTGACGGTGATGGTATCCACACACTTATCGAAGGGAGCGCTTCCGGGAAGCGTTAGCGGGAAGGAGGCAATGCTAAGATCGACTCGGCTGTTGTTCTGCCCGTCGAACACCAGGCTGAGCCTGGGTGAGGCAAAGAGAACAAAGGAGCCGCCGGCGAATACGGTCATCGTCGCTGTGCCGGGAATGCTACATGACACTGGTTGTGGGGTAGGGCCGCCGAATTGCTCCCTACAATCGTCCAACTGGGATTGCTTTTGAGCCAGCTGTGCGTTGATCCGTTTGATCTGCTGAACGAGGAACACCTTCTGACCGAGTTCCCATTTCGGCAGTCCCTTAAGCTCTGCTTGAAGCTGGGCCTTCTCGACCTCTAGTTCGTCGATTTCACCCACGTACGATAGGCATTCCGTTGGGACCGACATTG
>QEUZ01000493.1 GCA_003577355.1 Chloroflexota bacterium
CGATATTCCGGCGCTACGCGAGGCCGGGGGGCAAGTCGCACGCTACGTCGCGCCCGGAGATGTCACTGGATTCGTGGCGGAGTTGCTGCATCTATTAGACGATGCGTCGCTACGAGAGCAACTGGGGGCTGCAGGCCGCCTTCGCGCCGCCGAACACACATGGCAGGTGACAGCCGAGCGGACACTGCGCGTGTATCAGTCCGTCGTGAGTGGTCCATCGCGATGAGCGATGTAGACCAGGCGGATCTGCCGCCGGACAATCATCGCCAGGCAACCCCGTCGTCCAACCCGCTGAAGCGCAACCCGCGCCTGCAAATCTGGTTAATCGCTGCGGTTTTCTACGCCATTTTGGCCGGCATGTGCATGTTCGTGCTGGTGCTGATCGTCCGAGGGTAGCGGAGTGCCCACCGGACTCCCCGCCATCGTGTTGGGCGGGGCACTGTGTGTCTGGGGAACCCTCTGCTTCCTGGCGATGGTTGTCGTGGTGCGACGAACGGCTGTACCCGCTGGAGCAAACGACCGCGACGCGGCACTGCGCATTCTCCGGAACGCGGCCGTCCCGATCGTGTCACAGTTGTTCGTCCGTGGCGTCGATCTCGCTGTCGCGCTGGTGCTCTTACGGTTACTGGGACCTGAGGGAAACGGCCAGTACGCCGTGGCCGTGGTTGCCTGGCTCTATGTTAAGACGATCTCCGATTTCGGACTCAGTGTTCTCGGCGCTCGTGAGATCGCCCGCGACCCGTCGCAGGCCGGCAGGACGATCGGCGAGACGACCGTCGTGCGCTGGATCATCCTGTTTGCAACCGCTGCACCATTGGGAGCGCTCACGCTCGCCGGCGTGGTTGGCGGGACCCTTTCCAGCACGAGCGCGGCAGCGCTTTGCTTGCTCTACGTGTCGATCATTCCATCGAGCTATGCCGAGGCGGTCAGCTCGGCCTTTGCAGGACTCGAGCGACTTGCCCTAGCGGCCTGGGTGAACATCGTTGTCAATCTGTTCCGCGCCCCACTCGTCATCGCCCTGGCGGCGTCGAGTCTCGCAGTCATCGGCGTCGCGCTCGCTGCAGTCGGTGCTGCCTGCTACTCCGCATGCGCATTTCACGTGGCGCGCAAGCGGCTGATTGCTGGCCCAACAACGTGGCATCTGCCAAAACAGCGGCTCTCATGGTACCTGCGGGAAGGTTGGCCCTTGCTGGTCAATTCCCTCCTGGTTAGCCTGTTCTTTCGCGTCGATGTCTTCATCGTCCAGGTGCTACGTGGAGACACCGCCCTCGGTATCTACGATGCAGCATTCAAGTTCATCAACCTCCTCACGATCGTGCCGGCATACGCGATTCTCGCAGTGTTTCCGCTCATGGTGCGCCGGTCTGACGACCCAGCCGGATTACGCGCCGCACAAACCCGGACGACCTATCTGCTGACGACTGTCGCCTGGGCGGTCGTGGTAGGAGCCACTGCCCTCGCCTCTCCGGCAATCCTGTTGCTCGCCGGGCGCGCCTACATGCCCGACGCCGTCGAACTGCTGCGTATTCTGGTCTGGTTCGCGCCCCTCTCGTTCGTCAACGGCGTCACACAGTACGTGCTGATTGCGCGTGGCGAGCAACGACGGCTCCTGCCAGCGTTCGCAGCTGCTGTTGCATTCAACTTCGCTGCAAACGCTGCGTTGGTGCCAGTCTTGGGGGCGACTGCCGCGGCGATCAACACGGTGCTCACAGAGGTGGTCATTGCCGTGGCATTCTGGCTTGCGACCCGTCGGACAGTGTTCCCGGCATTCTCAGGGGCGGTACTCACGCCGCTCTGGAAGCCGTCGCTCGCCGGGACAATGTCCGCCGCTGCAGCTCTGTACCTACGTGACAGCACGCTGCTCAGCGCCGGTGTTGGTGGCGGGATGTTCCTGTTGCTGTGTTGGTTGTTCGGCGTGGTCGGACCAGGCGAACGTGAGCTAGCGCGCACGGTACTGCGTCGGCGCGCGGGAGCGTGACGCCTTGACACTCGAAAAATCGACATGGTATGGTTTCGGGGCTTTGGAGGCGTGGTGTAGTGGCCTAACATGCAGCCCTGTCAAGGCTGAGATCGCGGGTTCGAATCCCGTCGCTTCCGCCGGTCCCTAATCTCGATTGACAGTC
>QEUZ01000045.1 GCA_003577355.1 Chloroflexota bacterium
CAGATACGTCCACTCCGTGGTCGCGAACTTCCGCTCGGCAAGCTCAAGTGCGTTGAGCCGTTCGCCTGCGCTCAGCTGGCCGGGTTGCGCGCCGGTCAGCAACCGGAAGCGCTCGGTGAGCAGCTCGATGAGCGTCGTGCGCGGTAACTGCGTTTGGCGCGCCAGCGGGCCGACGCGCTTCTCGGCGCTTCGCAAGCCCTTGTCGCTCAACTTCTCCTGGCCAATGCGCAACACCTGCCCCATGACGCCGACGTTCATGTCGTAGGCCATGGTGGTGTGGTGCAGGACGCCGCCGAAGCGCCGGGCCTGGGCCGCGCCGCCAATCTTGCCGCCGGCTGAGGTGATGTCGTTGAGCGGTGCGTACCAGGCGTCCATCCCCAGGTCGCGGAGTGTGTCGATGACCCAGCTATCGAGCAGGGCATAGGATTCCGGGAAGCTCAGCCCTTCGACAAACTCCGGCGGGACATACAGCGACCAGGTAATGGCGTTCTCCGGTTCGATGAACATCGCGCCACCGCCGCTGATGCGCCGCACGATCTGGATGCCGAGTCGTTCGGCGTTGTCCTCCTGCACTTCGTTGCGCACCGACTGGAAACGGCCAATTACGACGCACGGCGCCGTCCAACCCCAGAAACGCAGGGTTGGGCCGCGCTCCCCCCGGCCGATGGCTTGGGTTAACACCTCGTCCAGCGCCAGGTTCATGGCCGGCGCTTCCGGGTGAAAGGACAGCAACTGCCAGTCGAATGCCTTCCAGCGGTCGCGGGCGTGTTCCGGGAACGTCGCGACCACTCGTTCGTCGATCATGCCAGCGCCCTCCGGATGGCGATTGCGATCGCCTGTGGTGAAAAGCCCATCATCTCGGCGCCGTCGGGGATTGCGGCGGCAGCCAGCTCGGCCAGCTGTGCCTCGCTCAGGTCGGCCGGCGCACCTTCCAGCGCGGCGACGATCGGTTCGAGCGCCTCTTCGGGGTAGAGGAAGAAATCGCCGGAAACCATCACATGCGCCAACCGCCCATCGACGACCTCCAGGTCAACGACGGTGAGCTTGCCGCCAGGGGTCTTGTACTCTCCGTGCATGCTCAAGCTCCTGTACGTTTGGACAGGAGTATACCGCTGCCGCGGAGGTGGCCATGCCCCGACAGGGCTTCCACGGTGAGCTCAGCGGGTGATGTTCCAGTTTGTTCCAGTTGCGCTGGCGATCGATTTGAGCAGGTTGACGCGCCGCGTAATCGCACTATGATGACATTGTGCGTGACACGAAAGCACGGTGGGCTGGGAAGCGCGAATGTTGCCAACGCGGCCCCCAGCGTTGGCATCTCTTTCGATTCGTGCAGGCCCGCGATAGTGCAATGCATTACTGTTCCATGCGCGAAAGCGCAGCTGGCCCTGATACATGCGGCCGCACGGGGCATTGCCATTCCTGTTCATTGGTGTGGTTTCAGTAATAGTTGGAGGAGAGCATGGCTGTTGTGCGGAATCTCACTCGCGGCTTGGTTGAAGATATTCTTGACGAATCTGGTTTGCGCTTCTTTCGAGACAACGATGGTGACTGGATTATTCGGATGAGCTATGACGATGAGGCAAACTGTGAGTATGATTTCTACTTCATACTTGGCGGGAAAAATCATGATATTCTGGCATTGCGCGGCTCGTCCGACCGCAGGGTGAGCAAGGCGAAATGGCCAGCGGCGATGTTCTTCTGTAATGAGTGGAACAAGGATCGTCGCTGGCCGAAAGCGTGTTTGTCGATCGGCGACGTTGATGCCCCATTTGCTAAGCTCAGCTTGGAATACGATTATGATCTGGAGCAGGGGGTCACGAAGGAGCAGCTCGACGATTGGATCACCGTGTTCATGTTCACCAGCAGGGACTTCTGGCGCTGGATCAACACCAAGGATGTATAGCGCCAGCGCGGTGCGCCGGTAGCGGCGATGACTCTGTAGGTCATGCTGTGTTGCTCCTGGATGTCTACGGCAGCACGTCCAGCAGGTTCCCGACGGTCGCGTACAACTGCACCGAGGCGGGTGTTTCCGCCACGCTGATCATGACCTCAGCGGTGGTCTGGCCGCCCGCTGGGGCTGGTTCATCGGCAAAGCCCCAGCCGCCGCCGATAATGTCGCCGTTAGCATTGAAGGCGATGGCGTGCGTCTCAATGCTCGCCAGTTCAGCGGAATGGTTGTTCGTTACCGTGCCGGTGACGGCGCCCCCGAAGAGGCTGTCGCTGTAGGCAACGTCGCTGACCGAAAGTGGGTTGCTGATGTTTGCCGCGATGAAATTCGAGGCGAGCACCTGCATCTCCATGCTGGCGATGACAACCCCCTCCGGTGGGTAGATCGACCCGCCGATGCCGAAGCGTTCGTTGGGGAACAGGCCGGCGATGTAGCTTGCGTCGAGCGCAACGATCCGGCCGGCGTCGTCGTAGGCGGTCACCTGGAAGCGCAGGTAGTGGACGACAAGCCCACTATTGGGATTCTCCACCAGTATGCCGTACCCGGCGTCGAACCCGTCTGGGCTCATGCTCCAGCCGGCTTGGACGATCGTCGGCTGCTGGCCGTCAGCGTCGTTGTTGTCGCTGGCGAACTCGGTTAGTGACGAGGCATTGACGTACACCTCGACCCGCGCCGGTGGGGTACTGCTGGCGACAGGGGCGTCTGCTGGTGCGATTTGGCCGGGCAGGACGAACGCGACCAACCCATACCCCCCACCGATGATGTTGCCAGCGTCATCGAACAGGACCGCGTTGATGTCGAGGTCCTCGACCGCCTCGTTATACGGGCTGGAGATGGCAGCAGTGACGGTGGGGAAGAACTCCTCGCCGAAGTAATTGACGTTGGAGACGGTGAATGGTTGGGGGAAATCGGTCGTTGTCGGGTCGCCGGAGGTGATCTGCACCTGGACACTGCCAACGGTGGCGCCTTCCGGCACGTAGATTGAGCCGCCGATGCCGCGCGTTTCACCAGGCAGCAGCATGTCGATGTAGCCGAAGTCGTCTTCGAGCGGCGCACCGGACTGGTCGTAGGCGACGATGTCGTACTCCGTGAAATCCAGCGTGGAACTGCTGTTATTGCGCACCAGGAAGCCGTAGCCGACCTCTTCGGAGTCCGGGACCTGGCCAAAGCCGAGGTTGAGAAGCTCGACATCGCCATCACCGCCGGGGGTGATGACGACGATGACCGTCGGGGTGGCCGTCGGGTCGCTGGCCTGGGTTGCGGTTGGGTTGCTTCGAGCAGTCGCTGTCGGCCCACCCTGGCGCGTTGCGGTGGCGATCGGACGTGGTGTGGAGACGTTGGTGGCTGGCCGGCTGGTCGCCGTGGCGACCGTCGCTGGCGAGGCAGTGCCGCCGGGCCGCGACGTGGCGCTCGGCGCGCCTGAGCCACCGGTGGGGCTGCCGGCCGCGCCGGTCGCTTCTGGGCGGGTTGCCGTGGCACTGGCGGATGGCGTCGTTGTGCCCCGCGCGACGCTGGGCGTGGCGTCGCCGTCGTTACCGCCGCCCCCGCAGGCTGCGAGCACGAACGCGAGAACCATTGGTATCACCAGCACACGGCGCATCGGTCGTTCCTGTTCCCACGTCCACCCGGTTCAGCCTGCCGCGAAGTATATGCCGCCTGGGAAGCCCGCTAGAACGACTCGGCAATCCACGGTTTCGGGCCGTGGAAGATCGCCTCCAGGGCGGCGATCTCTGCTGGCGTGGCGTTGTGCAAGCGGCCAGTACGGGCCGCCTCGCGAGCGGGCAGCCAGCCGGTGGCAAGCGACGCCAGCGTGCCGATATCGAGCGTGGCCCCGGCCTGTTGGGCGCGCGTCAGCGACCCGGCTCCATCAGCGACCTCCAGGCTCCAGGCGCCAGCGTTCTCTGGCAAGGTCTGGTCGTGTACCTGCAGGCGCACGGTGGCGCGCACTTCCGGTGGGTAGCCACGCGCACGCAGTGCTGCCGGCAGGTCGATCAAGCGGGCAACCCACAGGAACCGGTCCACCCCCTGCATCTCCTCGTAGCGCAGGAAGGCGGCGAGCGGTTCCTCCACTGGCCCCGTCCAGGTAATGTGCGACCCAAACGGCCGGTTCGCCGCCAAAAACGCCAGCAGCGCCTGTGCGGCGTGGGCATCCAGCCAGACCATGTCGCGCACGGCCAGCGAAAAGCCGTAGCCGTAGAAGCCGGGTTCCGGTTCCTGTGTGTAGATGACGTAGCCGGTGACAGCCCCATCGCGCCGCACCAGGTAGCGGTAGGGCGCCCGCATCGTCACTGGGTCAACGACGCGCTCGTTCCACCAGTGCAATGGCCGCTCGATCATGCCGTTCTGGCTGCGGGCGAAGGCGTGGTAGCAGGCGGCGATCTCCTCCAGCTGGGTGTCGTCCCACGGTTCGATTGCCGCGACATCACCGCCAGCCGGCAGCGAGTCGATTGGCAGGCGATAGCTGGGGGTCGCGCCGGCAAACTCGAAGCCGGCCTTACGGTACACGCTGATGATCGAGGGGTAGAGCATTGCCAGCGGCAGGCCGGCAGCGCGCTGTTCCCGCAATGTCCAAGCCAGCAGGTCGCTGACAAGGCCGCGGCCCCGCGCCCGTGGGTCAACCATGACCGAGGTGATGCCGGTCGAGCGTAGCGAGCGCCCACCGAAGAACTGCCCAAACGGCTCCATCAGCAAGGCTGCCATGATCTCGCCGTGCTCCAGCAGCACCCTGCCCCCGCCACGGGCAAACGCCGCCGGGCGCATGGCGTGGCGGAAGGCCTCCTGCCGCATGGCGTCGATGCGTGCGTAGTCCTCGTCGCGATAGTGGCGAATTTCCCGCGCCATCCTGGATCCTTTCTGCGTGTGGTGGGATTCTCGCACGCCGGCTCGCGCCGGTCGCGTTGACCGGGCGGGTGGCCTGCACGACACTGAGTGTCGCGATCGCGCGACGCACGGAAGGCAGTGCACCGATGGAACTTGAACCAGCACTTGTCGAGCGCATCAGCGCCGATATCGAAGCGCGGCGGGAGGCGGCCATCCAGCTCCTGCGACAGCTGGTGGCAACCCCCTCCGTCACCGGCAACGAAGGCGCGGCCCAAGGGGTTGTCGCCGCTGCCTTGCGCAGCCGGGAACTCGAAGTCGATGTCTGGGAGCTCAACCCGGACGAGATCGCTCCCTACACCGAGCACGTCGGGGAGCAGGCGCGCTGGGACGGCCGCCCGAATGTCGTTGGTGTGCGGCGTGGCAGCGGCGGCGGGCGCTCGCTCCACCTCAACGCCCATATCGACACGGTGGAGAACGGCGACCCGGCTACCTGGACCCACGACCCCAACGCTGGAGAGGTCGTCGGGGACCTGCTCTACGGGCGTGGCGCCTGTGACATGCACGGCGGGCTGGTGTCGCACCTGCTGGCATTGGACACCCTTGCTGCGCTGGGCATCCCCCTGCGCGGCGATGTCATCGTCTCCTCCACGGTAGGTGAGGAAGATGGTGGGGTCGGCGCCCTCGCCACGCTCCTGCGCGGCTACCGCGCCGACGTCGCGCGACCGCCCAAGGCGGTTCACTCGTCTTCCGCCTGACCGTGCCGGGCAAATCGGCCCACGCAGCGGTGCGCGACGAAGGGGTCTCGGCGCTGGACGCCTTCCTCCCGATCTACCAGGAACTGCAGGCCTTCGAGCGTATCCGCAACGTCACCTGCAACCACCCGCTCTACGACCACATGGCGAACAAGATCCCGATCAACATCGGCGTTGTCCGCACAGGAGTCTGGGCCTCGACCGTGCCGGAAGCGCTGGTGGCCGAAGGGCGCATCGGCCTGCTGCCGGGGGAGGATGTCGCTACGTTCCGCGCTGACGTTGAACGGCTGATTGCCGCTGTCGCCCAGCGCGACCCCTGGCTACGGGTGCACCCACCACGGCTGGAGTGGTTCGGCGGCCAGTTCGCCCCGGCTGAGACGCCGATCGACGCGCCGATCAGCCAGGCTGTCTCACGCGCGCACACCCTCGTCACCGGCACACCGCCAGCGATCGAAGGGGTGCCCTATGGGGCGGACATGCGCCTGTTCACCCTCATCGGCCAGATGCCCTGTGTCATGTACGGCGCGGGCGATGTCACCGTCGCCCACCACGCCGACGAGCACATCGCCATCACGGACATGCTCACCGCCGCCAAGACGATCGCCTGCCTGGTGGCGGAGTGGTGTGGGTGACCTCGCCCCCGGCCGCCTCTCCTCGCGGGAGGCGAGAACGGGTGGTGTGATCAGCCCAGTTCCAGTAACAGCTCCTCGATCTCTCCGCCGGTGAGGTCGTCGTGGTAGCGCTCTTCCGCGATGACGCGAAAGCCGCATTTCTCCAGCACCCGGCGGGAGCGCTCGTTGTGCTTGGCGACGTAGGCGTAGTAGGGGCGAGTGGGGTCAAGCTCGAGCAATGCGCTGAGCGCGGCAGTGGCGATGCCACGGCCCCAGTAGGCCCGGCCGACCCAGTAGCCGGCCATGCGTTTGCCCTCCAGGGTGAACCCGCCGATGCTCCCGACGACCTCGCCATCCAGCAGGATGGTGCAGGCGATCACCTGGGGGTCGGCGGCGATGCGCTGCTGGTGGGCGACGAACGCCTCCCAGTTGCGCGCTGGGAAGGCGGCCATCGCGGTCGCGTGTGGGTCGAGCTGAAACTGGTACAGCCGCAGGTAGTCGTCAGGGCTGGTAGGGCGCAGCTGCAACCCAGGCAAGGTTGGCATGGGAGAGCGCCTGTCGTGTTTGGAAGTTGCTGGGGCCGGAACGGCTCCGGCCCCAATGGAACGCGCGCTTAGATGTGCAGTGGCCGCCCGTCGACGTCCAGCGCGGCCTCGTGCATGATCTCGGAGATTGTCGGGTGCGGGTGGACGGTGATGCTGAGCTCCCAGGCGGTGGCTTCAAAGAGCATCGCCAGCCCGGCTTCGGCGATCAGTTCGGTGGCGTGGCCGCCCAGCAGGTGGATGCCGAGGATCTGGTCGCTATCGGCGTCAACCACCATCTTGGCGAATCCGACCGATTCCCCTTCGACGCGCGCCTTGCCGTTGGCTGAGAGCGGGAAGCGGCCAACCTTGACGTTGTAGCCGGCGTCCCTGGCCTTGGCCTCGGTCAGGCCGACCGAGCCGATCTCCGGGTGGCAGTAGGTCACCCAGGGGATCTTGTTGTAGTCCAACGTGTGCGGGTGCAGGCCGGCGATGGTTTCCACTGCCACAACCCCCATGTGCATGGCGGTGTGGGCCAGTTGCTGCTTGCCAGTGACATCGCCGATGGCGTAGAGGTGCTCGACGTTGGTGCGCATGTGGTCGTCGACGACGATGTGGTCGCCGTCCAGCGCCACGCCGAGGTCCTCCAGGCCGAAGCCGGTGACATTGCCGTAGCGGCCGGTTGCCACCAGCAGCGCGTCGGCCTCAATGACTTCTTCCTTGCCGCCCGGGGCTACCCGCAGGCGCACGCCGCTCTCGCTGATCTCGAAGTCGTTCGCTGTTGGGCGCACGTCGGGGATGACGCGGATCTTCTGGCGCTGGAAGGCGCGGGTCAGGTCGCGCTGGACATCGGCGTCTTCATTCGGGGCAACGCGCCCAACCAGCGTCACCTCGCAGTCGAACTCGCGGTAGACGCTGGCGAACTCCAGGCCGGTGGCCCCACCGCCGCGCACGATCACGCGCTTCGGCAGGTACTCCTCGGTGGTGGCATGGTCGCTGGTGAAGACGACGCGCCCATCGACCGGGATGCCGTCGATTGGCCGCGGGGTCGAGCCGGTGTCGATGATGATGTCCCTGGCGCTGAGGTTGCGGTATGCGCCGTCCTTCTCGACCCGGATCGTCGTTGGTGAGGTCAGGTAGCCCCAACCTTCAATAACGGTGATCTTGTGCTTCTTGAAGAGGTATTCGATGCCCTTGTAGTTCTGGTCGACGACCTTGCGCGAGCGGCGCATGGCGGTGGCGTAGTCGAGCGTCACCTCACCGGGGGTGACGCCGAACTGGGCAGCCTCGCGCACCGTTGTGGCAACACTCGCCGCTTTCAGCAGGGCCTTCGCCGGTATGCAGCCGCGATGGACACAGGTGCCGCCGACCTTGTCCTTCTCGACGACGCCCACCTTCATTCCCAACTGCGCTGCCCTGATCGCCGCAACGTAGCCGCCGGTGCCGCCACCGAGAAAGAGGATGTCGAAGCTGTTCTCGTCCGCCTGTTGCGCCATTCGGCCTCCTGTAGCCGGCCGCTGACGGCGCGTGCCGGCAGCGTTCAGCAGTGTTGCATGGTGTCATCTCGCGCACCTCACGGGACTGGCGCTGGGCCGCCCAGGGGTGGCGCGTACCTCGCGGGAGTATAGCAATTCTGTGCTGCTCAGCATGGGCCTGACACGCGGTTTTTGGCTTGCAGTCGCGGAAATCGTGCGCATGTGACGGTCACGAAATGGTATAATTAGCGCGTCGTGCGCACTGGCGCGCACGGAGATGAGAAACGGCGGGAATGTGATGACGGTAACGCGAGTGATGACGGTGACCCCGCTGGCGACTTGGCGACGGATGGCCGGCAAGGCGGAGAAAGAAGGGCTGCGTGCCTACCGCCTGAACGGCGACCCTCGCTTCTGGGCGGTTTCGAGCGCCACCAACCCCGGCGTCGCCTACGAGGTGACGGTGCTGGACGGCGAGCTGCTCTGCTCGTGCCGGGCCAGCGAGTTCCTCCCCTACTGCAAACACCGTGCCCTGGTGCTTGATGCACTCGGTGCGCTCGACCCTGTGGAGGCCCCACTGGCGGCCTGAACCCTGGTAGACCATTCCCCGGTTTGGAGTGGGACTGTTGCGCTATTGCCCGGCTGCGCGATGCCGTCGATCCTGCAAGCAGGCGTCGGTATCTGTGAAGCGGGGTGGGTGGCGTGCGTGGGTCGCGAATCGCTGCGGTGAGCCTGTTGGCATTGCTGCTGGTCTTTGGGAGCCTGTTCGTCGCGCTCGGCGGGTCCGACGCCAATGACCGGACGACGGTCGACTTGGGCGTGGTGCTCTCCCTGAGTGGGCCGGCGTCGATCTATGGGTTGAGCAGCCAGAAAGGCCTTGAGCTCGCACTGGCCGAGATCAACGAGGGCAACGCCGTCCCTGGCGTGACGATCGTCCCAACGGTGCGCGATGACGGCGGCAGCGCCGACACTGCTGCCGCCCTGTTCCAGGAGCTGCTCGACGCTGGCGTCGATGTCGTCGCTGGGCCAACTCTCTCGAATTCAGCAGTCGTTGCCGATCCGGTGGCGGCTGCGGCTGGTCTGCCGGTGCTGGCGATCTCTAACACCGCGACCGGCATCACCAGCATCGGCGACACGATCTTCCGCATTCCGGTTGCCGATGAGCGGGTCGTGCCGTTCGTCGTTGCCACGGCCGTCGAATCGCTCAACCTGCATACGGCGGCGCTGCTGTGGGCCAACGACGAGGCCTATGCGACTTCCGCTGCCGAGGTGATGCGCAGAGCGGCGGCGGAACATGGGCTGGAGATCACCATCGAGCAACAGTTCTCGACGAACGACACCGATTTCTCGGCTGCGTTGCGAGCTGTCCAGCAGGCTGCGCCGGATGCTCTGCTGATCGCCGCGCTGACCGATGCGACGATTGCCGTGGTGACCCAGGCGCGGGAGATGGGTCTGGACCAGCACATCATCTGTGGCAACTCCTGCAACCCGCCAGCCTTTCTGGCTGGCGCGGGCGCCGCCGCCGAAGGGCTGCTGGTTGGCGCAACCTGGAACAGCGCCGTCATGCGCGGCAACAGCGCCGCATTCATTGCCGCCTTCCGGGCACGGTTCAACCACGACCCGGACCAGTTCGCCGCACAGGCCTATACTGCGATGTACGTGCTGGCCGATGCGGCGCGGCGCGCCGCCAGCAGTGAACCGGCTGATCTTGTCGCAGCGTTGGCGGCCACGCGGGATGTCCCGTCGCCACTGGGAGATTTCAGTTTCGATGCACAGCGCGAACCGGCAATCGACCCTGTCGTACAGGTCGTCAGAGATGGCGCCTTCACCGTCCTCGACGCGGAAAATTAGGACCCCGCCCTGCCGGATCGCCTGTGTGCGCTACGGTATCATCCGGCCCCGAGGATGCCGCCCATGCGGGTGACGCGGTGTGCGAGTGGGCTGGGAGTCGGTTCGTGGCAGGGCGCAGCGGCGAGAGACAAGATGCGCCAGCACCGGGGCCGGAGCCGGTCGCGCCGGGTTCCGAAGCGGCGCTGCGGGCACAGTACAGCGAGCCGTTCGGCTGGTGGGGCTACCACTGGACCCCACCGGAGCCGCGTTCCTTGACCTGGCTGATCGAGCATGGGGTGCTGGATGAACGCATTGCCGCCTTTCTGTCTTTGGCGGTCGAGTCACGCGCATCGTTGCTCGTCGTCGCCGAACCGCACGAAGCTGGGAAGACGACGCTGCTCACCGCCCTCCTCGATTTCCTCCCCCCGAGCGTAGCCCCAATCTACCTGCGTGGCTGGTACGAACGCTTCACCTTTCTCGACGTGATCCCCGCTGAACACGCCTACGTGCTCTGCAACGAGATCAGCGCGCATTTGCCCACCTACCTGTGGGGACGGGGGGTGCGCCGGGTGTTCGAGGCTGCCGCCGCCGGTTACCCATTGGCAACAACCATGCACGCCACTTCGGCCCGCGATGCCTTCGAGCAGTTGAGCGCCTACCCATTGGAGGTGCCAGCGCAGCATCTGCGTAGCATCGACCTGGTTGTAACGATTGGCGTTGGCTACGCCAGCAATCGGCTGCTGCGGCGGGTCACCAGCGTCGAAGCGGTTCGCCCGGGCGACGACGGACCACTCATCGAAACGCTTGCCACGCGCGAACCACTGCGGAGCGACCTCGACCACCGTCTCGGCCGCCTGGTTGACGTCCTGGCGCGCTGGCGTGGCTGCAGCGATGAAACCGCCGCTGGGCTTCTCGCCCGCCGCGAGCGCATCCTGCAGCAGTGGCTGGCCCGCGGTATTACCGCGCCGGCCGACGTGCGCGCGGCGATTGCCGCACTGTGGTGACCGCACCCCCGGCCGCGTTCTGGTAGGGCATCGAGCGGTTGACAGTCGCTACAACCATGGGGGACAGTTGCACGCTGGTGGTTGGTTGGCAGTGCGCGGTGGATACAGCAACCGTGATCCGTTGGAAGCGACCACCGCGCAGAAGCAGTAGTACGGTTATCCAGGAGGCAGCGTGACACAGCTCACCGGTGGACAAGCAATTGTCCAATCTCTCAAAGCCTATGGGGTCGATACGATCTTCGGCCTGCCCGGCGTCCAGCTCGACAACATGTTCGACGCACTCTATGAGGAGCGCGACGCGATCCGGGTCATCCACACCCGGCACGAGCAGACGGCCGCCTACATGGCCTTTGGCTATGCCCAGGCAACCGGCAAAGTCGGCGTGTGCCTGGTGGTGCCGGGGCCGGGGCTGCTCAACGCCGCTGCCGGCATTTGCACCGCCTACGCCTGCAACTCGCCGGTGTTGTGTATTTCCGGGCAGATCCCATCCGACCAAATCGACGTCGGCATGGGGGCTCTGCACGAGATCCACGACCAGCTCGGGATGATCCGCCACATCACCAAGTGGGCGGAACGCATCGAGAGCCCGGCTGCAGCGCCAGCCATTGTGCGTGAGGCGATGCGCCAGTTGCATACGGGCCGCATCCGCCCAGTCGAGATCGAAATGTCACCAGATATCATGGGGCAACGGGCCGAGGTCGAGCTGCTCCCAGCGATCACTGCGTGGGACAGACCGGAGATCGACCATGAAGCGATCGACCGTGCCGCGCGTCTGCTCGGCGCGGCTGAGCGGCCAGCGATCCTGGCCGGCGGCGGTGCGATGGACGGCGGCGCGGCGCTGCAGGAACTGGCGGAAACGCTCCAAGCGCCAGTCATCATGACCCACAATGGGCGGGGCGCGTTGAGCGACCGCCACCCGCTGGCCCTGACGATGCTCGGCGGCTACAAAATGTGGGCCGAGTTCGACGCCGTGCTGGTCGTCGGGTCACGCTTCGAGCGCCCGCGCACCGACTGGGGCACCACCGGCATGCAGGTCGTGCGTATGGATATCGACCCTGAGGAGCTAGATCGCCTCGACACCCCCGCAGTGGGCATCGTAGCGGATGCTCCGCGCGGCCTGGCAGCGCTGGCCGAGCGGGTGGTGCGCTACAACCGGGTGCGTCCCTCGCGTAGCGCTGACGTCGCAGCGGTCAAGGAACAGGTCGCCGACCTGCTGTTCGAGCAGCAGCCGCTAGCCGAAGCAGTCGATGCCGTGCGCGCCGAACTGCCGGACGACGGCATCTTCGTGCCGGATATCACCCAGTTCGGGGCCTATGCCGAAATCGGCATGCCGGTCTACCAACCACGCACCTACATCGGGGCCGGCTATCAGGGCACGTTGGGCTATGGGTTCGCAACTGCCTTGGGGGTAAAGGTGGCCCACCCGGAGCGGGTCGTCGTCGCCGCCTGCGGCGATGGCGGCTTCATGTACACCATGCCCGACCTGGCCACCGCCTACCAGCACGGCATCAACCTGATTACGATCGTGAACAACGATGGCGCGTTCGGCAACGTCAAGCGGATCCAGCAGACGCGCTACGGTGGCCGGCAGATCGCCAGCGACCTGGTGAACCCGGACTTCGTGAAACTGGCCGAGTCGTTCAATATCGCAGCACGGCGTGCCGTGGGGCCAGCCCAGTTGCGCGAGGCGTTGCGCGAAGGCATGTCGCTCAACGCGCCGATGCTGATCGAATACCCTAGCCCGCTGATGCCGATGGTGCGGCAGCTGACCCGCGGACGCGTGCGCTAGCCCTCGCGCGGCGGCCGGCTGCATCGTGCAAGGGAGCAACCTCATGCCACGCACAGAACTGGTCGTCACACTGGGGGCGCGCCTGTACGCGGTCGAGCGGCCATGGGGCGAGCTGCCGGCTGGGATGTCGCTCGCGTTCGTCAGCCAGGTCGCTGTCGATGCTGCAGGCTTCGTCTATCTCTGCCAGCGCCACGACCCACCGGTCGTCGTCTTCGACCCAGACGGTCGCTATGTGCGCTCCTGGGGCACAGGGGTCATCGCCGATGCACACGGCATTGCAGCAACGCCGGAGAACCACATCGTGGTCGTCGACCGCGACGCGCACCAACTGCTCTTCTTCGACACCTTCGGGCAGCTCGTGCACACCCTCGGCGGCCGCCATCGCCCGCGTTGGCAGGCGCCGTTCAACCACCCCTGCGACGTTGCCGTGGCCGCAGATGGCGAGATCTACATCGCCGATGGCTACGGCAACTCGGCCGTGCATCGCTTTGCCGCGGATGGTACCTGGCTGGCAACCTGGGGAGCGCCCGGCAGCGGACCGGGTGAATTCACGACGCCGCACGCTGTTTGGGTTGACCAGCTCGACCGAGTCCTCGTGGCGGACCGCGAGAACAACCGAGTCCAGGTCTTCGACCGCACAGGCGTCTTTCAGGACGCATGGGGTGACCATTACCACCCGATGGACATCTATGTCGACGGCGACGGCATGGTCCTCGTCACCGACCAGATCCCTCGTCTGAGCATGCATGCGCCGGATGGCACGCTTGCCGGACGGTGCCGGCCAGTCGCCTACGGTGCGCACGGTATCTGGGGCGATGCGCGCGGCAACATCTACCTCGCGGAAGCCAACCCAATGAACCGCATCACCCGGCTGACGCCGCTGGAGCCAGCCTGACGTGCGTCACCACGAGCATGGCACATGGCAGACCCCTGGAATGCGGGGCAGGAACGAGGATAGGAGCGTGGCACGCCTCAACGCTTCGCCTGCCTGTGCACCAGGTGCGACGCTGCTTTAGCGCACCGGCACCCAGACGCGGATGCAGGCGCCGGAACCAGGGGTGCTGGTGATCTCGGTGCGGCCACCGAGGCGGGTGGCGCGTTCGTGCATCGAGCGCAGGCCGAAGTGACCGGGGAAGGCAGCCGCCGGGTCAAAGCCGACGCCGTTGTCGCGCACCGTCAGGCTCAGACCGCCCGCTTCCGCCTCCAGGCTGATGGCGATGCAACTGGCGCGGGCGTGCTTGACCGCGTTGTGCAGCGCCTCCTGGGCGATACGGTAGAGCGCCTGTTTCACCTCCAGTGAGGTGCGTGGTTCGCTGCCGAGCTCGGTGCGGACCTGCAGGTTGTGGCGCGAGCGCAGGGCACTGGCCTGGCGCTCCAGCGCACCGACGATGCCTTCCTGCTCCAGCGTTTCGGGCCGCAGCTCAAAGATGAGCGCGCGCATTTCGGTGAGCCCGGCATGAGCAAGCGAGAGGACGTAATCCAACGGTTCGGCGGCGCGGGCCGGGTCGCGTTCCAGCATGCCGCGCGCTGTCTTGGCGCCCAGCGCGATGCCGTAGAGCGCCTGCGACACGGAGTCGTGCAGCTCGCGTGCCAGGCGCTGGCGTTCCTCCAGCGTTGCCTTCTCCTGGGCCTGGTAGAAGAGATTGGCGTTCTCGACTGCCACGGCTGCCTGGTCTGCCAGCGCTCGTAAGAGCTCCAGCTCTGGTGCGCCCGGGGGTGGGTACGCTGGGTAGTAGCTGGCGAGGATGCCAAGTGCGCGACCACGGTAGACCAGCGGGGTGAAGACGGCGATGTCCCAACCGGCGTTGCGCAGGTAGTCGTGCAAGTGGGCCATGCTGGGGTCGGCCAGCGTCCCGGCGCGGGCGTTGGTCAGGATGCGTTGTTCCTGCTTGATAAACGCCTGAGCGGCGTTGGCCCCCTTGCTGACGGCGATTGGCCAGCGTTCCTCCATCGCGCGGGCGTAGGCTGGCGGGAAGCCATGTACGGCTAGTGCGCGCAGCTCCATCGTCTCCGGGCTGACCAGGCTGATAAGGCAGGCGTGCGCGCCGGTGGCCTCGACGACGCTGCCGACAAGTGCGTCGAGCGTCGTGCCGATCGGTTGGTCGAGGGTGAGGTTCGCCGCCATCCTGGCCAGGGCGACCGCTTCCCGTTCGCGCTGGCGCGCATCGGTGACATCGCGCAAGATACCGGCAACCAGAGTCTCACCATCGACGACGAGATGCATGCTGGTGTACTCAACGTCGCGCTCGCTGCCGTCGGGGCGCAGGATCACCGTCGAGCGCCGCCCGGAGTCGCCGCGCAGGCTGCGCGCGAAGTTGGCGCGCAACTGCTCGCGCAGGCGTGGCACGATGGTGGCTTCAACCGAGAGACCCAGCAGCTCCTGCCGGTTCCGTCCAACCAGCTCGCAGCCGGCACGGTTGACATACACAATGTGGCCGGCTGCATCGAGCAGCACAATGCCATCGAGCGAGCCTTCCAGCAGCTGGGCCAGGGTTGCCAAGCCGAAGCGTTCCGGGCCGTGGTCGAGCTGTTCGTCGGGGAGTGCAGGGCTGGACACCCTTACCGCCGCCCAAGTTCCTCGGCCTGGACCAACCCGATGCGGGTGGCGTAGAGCGCCGCCTGGGTGCGCGACTGCACACCGAGCTTGGCCAGGATGTTGCTGACGTGGGTCTTCACCGTCTTCTCGCCAATGTGCAGGTCGGCGGCGATCTCTTTGTTGGCTTTGCCGCGTGCCAGCAGCCGCAGCACCTCCGCTTCGCGTTCGGTCAACGTTTCCGGGCTGTCCGGCGCGCGTACTTCGCGCAGCAGGCGCGCGGCGGCCTGCGGCGACAGCTGCACCTGCCCGGCGGCGGCAGCCTTGATCGCGCGGCGCAGCTCGTCGGCTTCGGTGTCCTTCAGCAAGTAGCCGACTGCGCCAGCGCGCACGGCTCCGATCACGGCGTTGTCTTCCAGCACGCTGGTCAGTGCCAGCACTTCGACATCCGGCAGCTCGCGGCGAATGCGTTCGGTGGCGCTGATCCCATCCATGACCGGCATCAGCAGATCCATCAACACGACATCGGGATGGAGTGCATGGGCCAGCTGCAGCGCTTCGGCCCCGTTTTCGGCTTCGCCGACCACTTCAAGATCGTCGTCGAGGGCCAGGAACATGCGTAAACCCTGGCGGACAACGCTGTGGTCATCGGCGATGAGGATGCGGATAGGCCCGGCGGCGGGTTCCGTGGAGCCAGACGTGGTGGACATTGCTGCGGCTCCTCCGCCTTTTGGCGGAGGACAGCCTCCCCCAAAAGACCGATTCTTGACCTACCGGAAGCGCGATGGCCGCTCGACCGGCACTGGGTACAACTGTAACAGGTAGACGCGCCGGCGGATGCCGTCAAAGGGGACAGTATCGGGCCGGTTGCATGCCACCGTAGAAAGATCGCGAGCGCCTGTGATAACGCTATTACTTGTCGATGATCAGCCCGGAGCTCGTCAGGGCTTGCGGATGCGGCTGGAGCTGGAACCGGATGTGCGCGTCGTTGGCGAAGCCGGCGACGGAGCAACTGCCGTCGCACTCGCCGAAACCCTGCACCCGGATGTCATCATCATGGATATCGAAATGCCCGGCATGGACGGTATCAACGCCACCCGCGTCCTGCGCGAGCGTGGCCGGCGCAGCAAGGTCGTCATGCTCTCCCTCTACGATGATTCCCAGACGCAACGCCGTGCCCGCGAAGCCGGCGCCGTGGCCTTCGTTGCCAAACACCGCATGGAAGAACCCCTGCTGGCCGCTATTCGGGCCGCAGCGACCGCACCCCCGGCGCCTCTTCCGCGGGGCGAGGGGCGCTCGTAGTCAACCGGATGTGGCTCCCTTCCTCATACGTGACCCACTGCGCGCAGCGAGCGATCGCCGGCACGCTGGTTCGCGGGTGCGTCTGAAACACTGCGCAGTGCTGGTGTACCAGCAGCGTGTCCCATGGACCATCACACGTGCGCAGTTAGGTGAGGGGCTTGTAGGCGATGTCACTTCATCTCGATTTCATCTCCGTGTGTAGGATAGAACGTGAGCGCGTCGGGCACGCGCTCCTTCGGGGACGGTGCGGAACCGGAGCGGAGTGCGTGTGAACGAGCAGGGCGGCGTCTTCGAGCGCGAGTGGGCCTATGAGATCGACCTCGACCCGGAACGCTTTCGGCTGGGTTTGCCGTTGCGCTGGCAGTATGACGAAGCTGTGACGACCGTCACCTTCCAGTACGGGCCGGACCCGGAAGAGTTGTTCGATCTGCCCTTCATCAACGCGGCAGCCATCGTCGCGCTGGTGCGTGAGAGCGACAACCCACTCGTTGCCTGGCTCCAGCAGGTCGAGGCCCGGCAGACCGGCTGACCTGAGAGAACCAGGCGCGCCGCAGCAATGCGGAGATCTGCTATCCTTGTATGTCGCGAACAGATGGGCGTGCAGGCCCGGTTCGCCGACGCATGGAACAGGCGACCCCGCGCGATGGGTAACAAACAACGATGACTACATTGCTCACCGAGCATCTCACTCGGCGCTGGTGGATGCTTGCCGGCGCGCTGGTGGTGGCCTTGGCGCTGGTGGGGACGATCAGCCTGACGGTTGAGGCCGCCGAGGACGAAACCTTGCGCTGGGATGTCGTGGTTGCCACGACGATCCAGCGTATCGACGTGCCGGGTGTGCAGTACATCGTCGACCTGATGAACTGGGCCGGACGGACGGTTCCCCTGTTGAGCCTGACGTTGCTGGTCGTGACGGCGCTGGCGCTGCTGCGTCGCCGCACCGAGATGCTGATCGTCCTGCCCGTCTTCCTCGTCCACCCGGTGAACTTCGCGCTCAAGCAACTGGCCGGCAGCCCACGCCCTACCGCCGAGTACGTGCGCATTACCGATACGTCGCACGGTTTCGGCTTCCCCAGCGGCCATACCATGGGGATATTCATCCTCTGTGGGGTGCTGGCCTACCTTGCGGTGACCCACTTCCAGCGGCGCTCGCTCCAGGTCAGCGTGCTGGCGTTGGCGACCTTTGCGGCGCTGGCGGTCGGCTTCAGCCGCATCTACTCCGGCGCGCACTGGCCCTCCGACGTGCTGGGGGCCTACTTGTGGGGCGCGTTCTATGTCGGCCTGCTGATCGTCCTGCACCAGGTGTTGAGCCGCCGGGCGAGCACTGCGCCGGAAGACGCCTGAACCGGCGCTCACGAGAACCCCACAACAACACAACCTGCGCTTAACAACTCTCCCGGTCCGCACGGACAGAATAGTCGTGCGGCCTTGCTGTTCCGGTACGCAGCAGCGGGGCCGCCACAGCCAAGCCTTCTCCAACTTCCGGCGCAAGCCGGAACCACCACCCCCACCTCAGCGGCAGGCGGCGCTCTACCGGGCCCGCCTGTTCGCGTTGTGGTTGCGTGCAACACCCCCGGCACTGGCGTGTAGCTGGCTACTCTCAGGTCTCGGCGCGCCAGCGATCAGCGGGCTTGACGGACATCCGCCCGTCAAGCATCCTCACCCAGCCGGATATCCGGGTGACAATCGCGAAGAGCCGAAGGAGCCGCATGCGCACCGTTCCACACCTGACACCGGGGGATACGATCGGGATCGTGTCACCTTCGAGTCCATCGACCTTCGACAGCGATATCGAGCGCTTGCGGCTCTGGGCGGATGCCCAGGGCTTCCGGCTGAAGGTCTTTCCTCACGCCCGTGACCGCTGGGGGTATCTGGCCGGTTCCGACCATGACCGCGCCGCCGACCTGACCGCCGCCTTCGCCGACCCGGAGGTCCAGGCGGTGTTGACGATGCGGGGTGGCACCGGCGGCTGGCGGATGGTCCCGCATGTGGACTACGACGTGCTACGCGCCAACCCCAAGTTCTTTTGCGGCTACTCCGATACCACCGCGCTCCACCTTGCCATCGCGAAGGAGGCAGGCTTCGTCACCTTCTATGGCCCGGCCGGCTCTTCGTTTATCGGGCGCAGCCGCTCAACCTACACGCTGCGCCACTTCCTGCGCGCACTCACCGAGCCGGAGCCACTCGGCCTGGTGGAGCGCGACCCGGACGACCCGTTTACCTGGGCCATCCGTCCCGGCGTCGCCGAGGGGCCATTGCTGGGCGGCTGCACGACTCTGCTGCTGGCCTCGCTCGGCACCCCCTGGGAGGTCGATTTCCGCGGCGCAATCGTCTTCTTCGAGGACATCGGCGAAGAGCCCTACCGCATGGACAACTACCTCACCCAGTTCGGCCTGGCCGGCAAGTGGGACGGCATCGCCGGCGTGATCGTTGGGGAGCACGTCGACTGCGGTCCGCGCCAGTTCCGGCCGTCCTACCCCACCAGCGGGTTCTCGATCGAGGAGGTCTTCGTCCAGCACTTCGAGCCGCTCGGCGTGCCGGTGATGGTTGGCCTGCCGTGTGGCCACGGCCGGCACCTGGCAACCTTGCCACTCGGCGCGCGTGCGCGACTGGACGCCGGCGCCGGCACGCTTGAGATCCTGGAAGCGGCCACGACATGAACGAACCGCGCCGCAACCTGGTCATCACCCCACTCCCCGCCGCCACACCGGAGGTTGGCCGTTGGCTGGGCGTGCTGGCCGACACCCGCGCCCGCACGCTGGAGACGCTGGAGGAACTTGACCCCGCTGCGCTCGACTGGCCGGTTCCGGGTGGCAATGCGATCGGCACCCTGCTGGCGCACATTGCCGCCATTGAGATGGACTGGCTCTACGCTGAAATCCTGGAGCAGGAGATCCCGCCACAGGTGCTGGTCTATCTGCCGGAAGCGGTGCGTGACGCCGAGGGCAACCTGTTTGTCGTGGCCGGGCTACCGTTGGAGGAACATCTCGCGCGGCTGGCAGCGACCCGAGCCATCTTCGTCTCCGAGCTCCAGCGCCTGAGCCGCGATGACTTCTACCGTCCCCGCAGCCTGCCGCAGTACGACGTAACACCGGAGTGGGTGCTCCACCACCTCGCGCATCACGAAGCTGGCCACCGGAGCGACATCCTGACGGTGATGCGCGAGTTTGCGTGCTACAGACGGTGAGCGATCCAGTAGCGGGATAACGTACGTACACTTCAGCACCTGATGGCGGCGCGAGTGTGCGCCGGGTGTAGCGCACAGAGAGGCCAGTTCGTGGAGCAATTCGCCTATGTCATCAACCTCACACGTCCGGAAGCGTGGAGCGACCCGAACGAGTTCGAAGCCGGCAAGGTGCGCGAGCACTTTGCCTACCTCCAGGGATATCTCAGCGCCGGGCGGCTGATCCTGGCCGGGCGTGTCATGACCCCCGGCGGCTTCGGCATCATCGTCTTCGAGGCCGAGGACGAGGCTGCCGCACAGCGCCAGATGGAAGCCGACCCCGCCGTTGCCGCCGGAGTGATGCGCGCCGAGCTGCATCCCTTCCGGGTCGCGCTCCTGCGCGGTGAAACCGGCTGATCCCTGCGACATGTTCGTCCCAGGCTGATCGTTCCGCGACCGGAGCCGGTCGCAGCATGTGCGTAACGCGGAGTACGATCACTGCCGCCCGATGCTGGGCCACAGGTGCGGAGGGAGTTCATCCGTATGCAACGATTGTTCTCGCTGGGTATCGTCGGCATGCTCATCGTCGTGCTGCTGGCCGCCTGCGGTGGTGACGACGACGATGCAGTAACTGCAACCGCGACAAGCGCAGGCAGCGCGGCAACCGCAACGTCCGCCCCGGCTTCCGGCGGCGCACCAACCGCGACCAGCGCACCCGCCGACCCAACGCCATCGTCAGCGCCGGCAGAACCGACCGCGACCAACACCACTGCACCACCAACGGCAACCAGCGCTCCGGAGCCAACTGCCACCGAGGTGGAGGCCACGCCAACCGTAGCGGAGCCCACCGTCCCCAGCGGCTCGACGGACGCGGAAGCGCGCTTGTTTGACCTGCTGCTTACCCAAGAGGAAGTCGGCGACGAATGGGTCGAACAATTCCGCCGGGTTGTCGAGGGAGATGGGTCGGACGGCATCTGCGGCACCCCGCCGTTCCCCCGGCGCAATGAGAAGCTGGCCCACGTCGAAGCGCAATGGCAGACCGCCGACGGCAACAAGCTGGCAACAGAGAACATCGTCGACTTCCCGGAGGACGTGCTGCAGGATGCGATGGACTACGTCCACGCCGCGTTCAACTGCACTGAGTGGACCGACGCCCTCGGCACTGTTTCCACCGTCGCGCCATGGGACGACCCAGCGCTTGACTCCCTGGGCGACGACCGCCAGGCCGCCATCGTCACCATCCCCAGCGGCGCTCTACGTCATCTTCGTGCAAACCGGCAACCTGATCACGCAACTCGGTTACGCCGATGTCCTCGCGGACCCAGCTACCGCCGCTTCCGATGCCGCCGAGTTCGTCCGCATGGCGATCGAGAAGGTCGAGGCGGGGATGTAGGAAACTCCCTCATCCCCTGTCCCCCTTCTCCCGTCGCGACGGGAGAAGGGGGTGTCTGAGGCACGCGACAGTTGACCGCAGCATCCTGAGGGTCGCGTTGGCATCTTTTTGCTGCACCCGTGTGTCTGAGTGAGAGGTTTCGACCGTCGTTTCGAGGGAGTCCTCTTGCTCAGTCCCAGTGCGTCTCCTGCGCTTCGAGCCAGGCAACCACTTGGGCGCGGCCGGCGGCAAGCTGCTCGTCGCTCGCGGCGGCAATTTTCGCATGCATGTCCGGGTCGGCCTCCGGGATCTCGGTTACTCCTGGGTAACGGGCGAAGATGGCGGCCATGAAGGCCGGTTCGAACTCGCCCCACCAGTCGCTGATCTCCCGACCCACCACCGTCGGGCTCACCGTCTCCAGCCCTTCGCGCCCGAGGGCCATCGCTGCCGCTTCGGCCTGCATGCTGGCCTCGAAGCGGAACGGGGTCGGCACGCTTGGTACCTTGCGCTCAGCGGCGTGCTGAATGCACTCGCGGGCGAAGTCGCGGATCGCTGCAGCCGATTCCTCCGGAGTGGCGTGGGCCGGTACGGCTTCTGTCCGCCCCCGACTGTGCTTCACCACCAGGTACGGCGTTCCGGCCAAACCCTGGTCGATCTGCTCGGCCAGCGTCTCGTCGCCGGTGATGCCGAGCAGCGGCACGCCGGAGCGGTAGGCTTCGTAGTGGCTCTCGGTGATTGGGTGGCCATCGATCGTTGCCGCGAAGTACGGCACCATCGTGTGGGATGCGAAGGAGTTGGAGCCACGCCGCGCGTGGCGGCCCACCTGGAAGGTCGCGTCAATCTCCCCGGCACGCACCATCCGGTCGTGTTCGCCGAACCCGACCACGGCTACCCCCGCAGGGAGCTGATCTTCGATGATGTTGCGCGCGCCGCTGCCGTGCCCGTCGTGCACGGTCACTTTCGTCGCGCCGCCTGCCAGCAAGCCTTCTACCGCCGCCAGCACATCGGCGGTCATCTTGGCTCGCCCCTGCTCCCAGTACGCCGGCCACATCGGGATCAACTCCTCGTAGCTCGTGATCTGGGAAATCCCCTCCATGTCTGCCAACACGAGGACGTGCATGCTCTCTCCGTTCGAGTGATTAGGGATTCGTGATGAGTGTTTAGAGAGTGGCGGTGAGAAAGCGTGGCGGATGCCTGGTTCGCAACTCATCAACTCCACTCATCACTCATCACCAATCACTACCCACTACGTCGCATGCACCGTCCCGACTGTGCCGAGCCGGCGGCCGAGCTCGTCGAAGCATTCGGCCAGGACTTTCACCACGTAGTCGCACTCTTCCTTCGTCACGACCAGCGGCGGGCAGAGCTGGGTGGTCGGGTCGTTGCGGCCGTCGTTGCGCAGGATCAGGCCGCGCTCCAGCATCTGGTCGGACATCCACTCCAGCACGTCGGCCTTCTCCGGCGAGGCCTTCGTCGCCTTGTCGGCCACCATTTCGACCCCCAGGAACAGCCCTGCGCCGCGAATATCGCCCACGTTGGGGTGTTCGCCGAGGGCGGCCTGCAGTTCGCCGAAGAGATAGTTGCCCATCGTCTTGGCGCGCCCGGCGAGGTCTTCCTCCAGGAAGATGTCCAGGTTCGCCAGGGCAGCGGCACAGCTGACCGGATGCCCGCCGAAGGTGAGGCCGTGGGCGAAGCCGTACTTGCGGGCTGCGGCAACCGGCCCCGGCAGGTCGTCCGGCGCGTCGCTGGCAAAGGCATCGGCCACGCTCTTGCGCACGAAGACGGCCCCCAGCGGCGCGTAGGATGAGGTGATGCCCTTGGCGCTGGTGATGACATCCGGTTCCACCCCGAAGTAGGTCGAGCCGAACAGCTCACCCAAGCGGCCAAATCCGCAGATCACCTCATCCATGATCATCAGGATGCCGGTCTGGTCGCACAGCTTGCGGATCTTCTTGAAGTAGTCCATTGAGCCGGGCGGGATACAGCCGCCGGCGTTCTGCACCGGCTCGGTGATGATCGCCGCAACCGAATCCGGCCCCTCGAACTCGACCAGCCGCTCGATCTCCTCGTAGCACATCAGGTTGCAGGCGGATTCGTTCTTGCAGTACGGGCAGCGGTAGCGGTGCGACATTGGGGCGTGGCGCGCGCCGGGCACGAGTGGGCCGAATGGTGCGCGCGCGCCGGTGAGGCCGTTCACTGAAAGGGCGCCGATTGTCGTGCCGTGGTAGGCCACCCGGCGGGAGATCGTCTTATAGCGGTGGGGGAAGCCGCGCAGCGTCTGGTACTGCTTGGCCAGCTTCAGGGCTGTCTCGACCGATTCCGAACCGCCGGAGGTGAAGAAGACGCGTGCATCCCCGCCAACCGGCACGAGGTTGCTCAGCCGGTCGGCCAGCACTGCCGCTGGCACACTGGCGTAGCCGAACGGGTTGACGAACGGCATCGCTTCGAGCTGCGCCATCATCGCTTCGGCGATGCGGGTGCGCCCGTAGCCAGCGTTGACTGAATAGATGCCGGCCAGGAAGTCGAGGTAGCGCTTGCCGTCGGAATCCCAAACGGTCGTGTCCTTGCCGCCGACGAGCAGCAGCGGCGGCTTTTCGAGGTTCTGGTACTCCTTCATCTGGGTGAAGTGCAGCCAGAGGTTATCGCGAATCGCTTCACGCACCTTGGCGGCATCGTAGCCCGGGGCGAGTTCGGTGGGGCCGAGCGTCGTTGGTGTTGCAGCCATTTTGGTACTCCTCTTCCGGTACAGGTGATGTGCTGGAGCGTATCACCAGCCTGCCGTTTTGGTTAGACGTAGTCTTCGTGGACGTAGCACCAGCGCCAGTCTTCGCCGGGCTGGAACGACTGCATTACCGGGTGGCCGGTGGCGTGGTAGTGCGCGGTGGCGTGCTTGTTTTTCGATGAGTCGCAACAGCCGACATGCCCGCAGACCAGGCAGATGCGCAGGTTGACCCACCCGTCTCCCAGCTTGAGGCATTCTTCGCAGCCCGCAGCGCTCGGTTGCACGGCGCGGATCTCGTTCCCGTGCTCACAGCGATACTCCATCCGGCGCCTCCCCTTTCGCGCAGTGCGTGTGCGCGGATCGTACCGCATGTTGCGGCATTCCGGTGCGTGCTGCCGCCTCATCGGCGCAGACGAAACTACTGGGCAATCGGGCACGGTTGTGGGCAAGCATTCATGGGCCGCACTCGCCGCGACTATGTGACGCGCGGCACGCGCACCGCCCGCGAAAGCATCAACGCCACGATCGCGACGCCGAAGACGAGCACGCCGTTGGCAACGTGCAGCGCTGCTGCTTCACCTGGCTCACGGCCGCTGTAACCCAAGCCAATCTGCGCCGTGACCAGCACCATCAGCACCGCTGCAACGACCAGGTCGGCGCGCGTCGCCAGCTTGCGCGACATTGCCAGGTAGGCCAGCACGACCTGGGCCAGCGCAGTCAGGAAAATGACATTGGCGACGATCTCATGGAGGTCGACCAGGTCTGGGTTGATGTAGAGAAAGCGCCCGGCCAGCATGGCCTGGACCAGGACCAGCGCCGCCGTGATGCCACTGACGATTGTCAGCGCAATGGGCAGGTTGGAGGGCGCGCTGCCCCCGCTGCTCTGCACACGTCGATCCTGCATCTGGCCTCCTTCACACTGACGGACCCGGACACGTTCGTCCGGGCAACACTCCATACGATCATACCCACCGCAGGTCGGGGCGGTGGAGTGGTGGCATGTTCACAGCGGCCGGCTAGCGTTCGGGCAAGCGTGTGAGCAACAGCGGCGCGGCCAGGCGTGGCAGCACACGGGGGATGACGCTGCCGGCGAAGACGCTTTCCAGCCCGGCTTTGCCATGCGTTGTGGCCAGCAGCATGCGGCAGGCAGTCTGGCGTGCGACCCGCACGATTTCGTCAGCAGGCTCCCCACGCCGAACCGTCGTCCTCACGGTAACGCCAGCGGGTAGGCGTGCTGCGAGGCTGGCCAGGTACGCGCCGGCCTCCTGCTCTTCGATGTCCAGCAATGCTGCGGAGGCCGACGGCATGAAGGTCGTGACGGCCGCAGCCGGGCCACGTTCCACACCCGTTGTGCGTACCACCCGCAGCAGTTGGAGTGGTACGCCGGACGCCAGCGCCAGCATGAGCGCCGCCGGTAATGCCTGCTCCGCCTCGCGGCCGCCATCCAGCGCCACCAGGAGCGGGCCGGAATGCGCCAGCTTCACTTCTGGCCGGGCAACCAGTACCGGCGTAACGCTCGCACTCAGCACCTGCTGGGCGATACTGCCAAACAGGAACCCGCGCAGACCGCCGGAGCCGTGGGTCGTCAGGGCAATCACGTCCGCATGCAGCTCTTGGGCGTGTTCGACAATGGCACGGGCCACATCGTGCTCCTGGTTGGGATGGACATGCGCTTCGACGGGCGTCCCACCGGCAGCGAGCCGTGCCACGACCCCAGCCAGATACACGTTCGCCTCATCGGCCTCTCCCAGATGCTGCTCACCATGCACCGTCTCCGGCGCGTCGTGCTCAAGCACATGCAGCAGGGTGATGCGTGCCCGGCAGATCGCTGCCAGCCAGCCGGCGATTGGCAACACTGCTTCCGCCAGCTGTGATCCATCCAGTGGCACGAGCAGATGCTGAAATGGCGGGCAGGGAAGGATCTGCGTCGTCATATGCCGCTCCCGGTGAACGTGGCAAACAGCAGGTAGAGGTTCAATGCAACGATCAGCCCGGCCACACACCAGGCAAGTACTGTCGTTGGCCGGCGGTTGACCAGCACCCCCATCAACTCCTTGTTTCGTGTGAACACCACCAGCGGGACCAATGCGAAGGGGATGCCGAATGAAAGGATGACCTGGCTCAACACCAGCGTGCGCGTGGGGTCGAGTCCGATCGCCACGACAACCAATGCCGGCAGCATGGTAATTGAACGCCGTAACCAGAGGGGGATATGGCGGTGGAGGAAGCCCTGCATGATCACCTGCCCCGCCATCGTGCCCACCGCCGACGACGACAGCCCAGACGCCAGCAGCGAGATCGCGAAGATCGTGCTCGACGCCTGGCCCAGGAGCGGCTCCAGCGTCAGGTGGGCGTCCTCGATCGATGCGACGTTGGTGAGCCCTTCAGCGTGAAAGGTCGAGGCAGCCATCACCAGCATGGCCGCGTTGATCATGCCGGCGACTCCCATTGCGATGACGACATCGATCACCTCAAAGCGGAAGATGCGCCGGGCTTGCTCCGGGGTCTTCGGCACGATACGTCCCTGGGTGAGCGCCGAGTGCAGGAAGATGACGTGCGGCATCACCGTCGCGCCGAGGATGCCGACCGAAAGCAGCACACTCTCCTGGCCATCGAACCGCGGGCGCAGGGTATGGAAGCCGATCGCTGCCCAGTCTGGTTCGCCGATGACCATCTCCAGCAGGTAGCAGACGGCGATGACCCCGACCATGGCACTGATCACCGCTTCCAGCGGGCGGAACCCTCGGCTTTGCAAGGCCAGGATCAGGAACGTGGTGACGCCGGTCAGCAGCGCCGCCGGGAAGAGCGGGATACCGAAGAGCAGATTGAAGCCCAGCGCGGCGCCGAGGAACTCGGCCAGGTCGGTCGCCATGGCCACAATTTCGGCCAAGCCCCACATGCCCCAGACAACCGGACGCGGGAAGCGGTTGCGACAGATCTCGGCCAGGTTGTGGCCGGTTGCGATCCCCAGCTTGGCCGAGAGGGACTGGATCAGCATCGCCATCAGGTTGCTGGCGAAGATGACCCAGATCAAGAGGTAGCCGAACTGCGACCCCGCGGTGATGTTCGTCGCGAAGTTGCCGGGGTCGATATAGGCCACACAGGCCACGAAGGCCGGCCCAAGATACGGTAGCAGCCTGCGGAGCCAGTGGCGTGGCGCTGGAATGTCAACCGCCTGTGGCGGTGCGCTTGCCTGCTCAGCCATCTTCAATCACTCAGCCGGCCATCACCGGCGCGGTGCATGGTACCGCATGACGAACGGCAGTATGGCTGCAGTGAAAGCACTCGCGCGCTCAACTCGCGATTGCTGCAGCAGCGACCGAGTTGCAACCTGCGCTATCATGAGAAATTCTCTTCGGGCTGGCCGTGGAGGATGGTAGAGGAGAGGAACGCTACTCGTGGCCCTGATCGAGATTGTCCCCTACGACCCGCGCTGGCCGGAGGAGTTCCAGCGCGTCGCCGCACCCTTGCGGGAAGCGCT